>NZ_JANXMI010000033.1 GCF_025354735.1 Rugamonas sp. | reverse complement strand
CCTGACCCCGAGACACCTTAGCGCCCGCGCACCCGGCGCGGGTCGCCAGCGTTTATTCCGATTCCGCCTCCACCGGCCAGTCACGGATATACGCCTTGAGCATGCGGTTCTCGAAGCCCTGCGCCTCGAGCACCGCGCGCGCCACGTCGTAAAACGAGATCACGCCCAGCAGCGTGCGCGCGTTCATCACCGGCAGATAGCGCGCGTGCTTTTCCAGCATGATGCGGCGCACCTCGTTCACTTCCGTATCCGGCGTGACCGTGATGGGATGGTCGTCCATATGCTTGCGCACCGTGCCGCCGCCGACGGCGCCGCCGTTTTCATGCAGCGCCTTGAGCACTTCGCGGAAGGTCAGCATGCCTACGAGGTCGCCGAACTCCATGACGACGAGCGAACCTATGTCTTTTTCGGCCATGGTGTTGGCGGCGTCGACCAGCGGCTGGTCGGGCGTGATGGTGTAAAGGATATTGCCTTTAACCTGGAGAATTTCGGAGACTTTCATTTGGGGCCGTCCTGTTCCGGTGTGAGTGGGCTCTTGATTGAGAATTCTAGTTATTGAAGCCTTACTAGCGAATGTAGCCTAAGCCCGGCAAAAAATCCAGCATTGCGCACGCCCAAAGCGCCCTCAATCGCGCACGCCGGACACCACGCCCCGGCGCCGCGTTTTCGGGTACGATCTGGCCCATACCAATAAAACACGAGACATCTCCATGAGCAGCCCCCGCCACCCCGGCTTCGACACCCTGTCGCTGCACGCCGGCGCCGCGCCCGATCCCGCCACCGGCGCGCGCGCCACGCCCATCCACTTCAGCGCCGCCTTCGCGTTCAAGGATTCCGAGCACGCCGCCTCGCTGTTCAATATGGAGTGCGCCGGCCACGTCTACTCGCGCCTCTCCAACCCCACCAACGCCGTGCTGGAAGAACGCATCGCCGCGCTCGAAGGCGGCGTGGCCGGCATCGCCACCGCCAGCGGCCAGGCCGCGCTGCATCTGGGCCTGGTCACGATCGCCGGCGCCGGCTCGCACATCGTCGCCTCGCGCGCGCTGTACGGCGGCTCGCACAATATGCTGGCCTACACGCTCAAGCGTTTCGGCATCACGACCACCTTCGTCGACCCGCGCGACGCCGACGCCTGGCGCGCCGCGATCCGTCCCGAGACCAAGGTGCTGTTCGGCGAAACGCTGGGCAATCCCGGCCTCGACGTGCTGGACGTGCCGACCATCGCCGCCATCGCGCACGAGCACCACCTGCCGCTGATGCTGGACTCGACCTTCACCACGCCGTATCTGCTCAAGCCCTTCGATCACGGCGCCGACCTGGTGTTCCACTCGGCGACCAAATTCCTGTGCGGCCACGGCACCGCCATCGGCGGCCTGCTGGTCGACGGCGGCACCTTCGACTGGCAGGCCGCCTACGACCACACCGGCCGCTACGCCGAGTTGTGCGAGCCGTACGAGGGCTTCCACGGCATGGTGTTCGCCGAAGAGTCGACCGTCGGCGCCTTCGCGCTGCGCGCGCGGCGCGAAGGCCTGCGCGACTTCGGCGCGGTGATGAGTCCCCACAACGCCTTCGCCATCTTGCAGGGCATCGAAACACTGAGCCTGCGCATGGACCGCCACGTCGCCAACACGCGCAAGGTCGCCGCCTTTTTGCTGGCCCATCCGGCGGTGGCGTCGGTCTCCTATCCCGAGCTTCCCTCGCATCCCGATTACGAACTGGCCAAGACGCTGCTGCCGAAAGGCTGCGGCGCCGTGTTGACCTTCAACCTGAAAGGCGACCGCGTCGCCGGCCGCCGCTTGGTCGACGCCCTGCAGGTGTTCTCGCATCTGGCCAACGTCGGCGACGCCAAATCGCTGGCCATCCATCCCGCGTCGACCACGCACTTGCGCGTGCCGGCAGCGCAACTGGCCGCCGCCGGCATACTCGAAGGCACGCTGCGGCTGTCGGTCGGACTGGAAGACCCCGACGACTTGATCGACGACCTGGCGCGCGCGCTCAAGCTGTCGCAGAAGGGAGGCTGACATGCTGCTGAACGTGGAAGGCCAAACGGCATATTGCTACACCGGCGGCAAGGCGTTCGACGCCGCGCTGCCGACCGTCGTCTTCATCCACGGCGCGCAGAACGACCACTCGGTGTGGGCTTTGCAGAGCCGCTATTTCGCCCACCACGGCCGCGGCGTGCTGGCCGTCGACCTGCCGGGCCACGGCCGCAGCGGCGGCGCCGCGAAAGAGAGCGTCGAAGCGCTGGCCGACTGGCTGCTGGCGGTGCTCGACGCGGCCGGCGTGCGCCAGGCCGCGCTGATCGGTCACAGTATGGGATCGCTGATCGCTCTCGAAGCGTCGCACCGTGCGCCGGCGCGCGTCACGCATCTGGTCCTGCTCGGCGCCACGTATCCGATGAAGGTGGCCGACGCGCTGCTGGACATGGCCAGGCACGACGAGCCGGCGGCGATCGACATGGTCAACCTCTGGTCGCACTCGTCGATCGCGCAAAAGCCGTCGTTTCCGGGACCGGGTTTTTACGCCATGGGCGGCGCGCGCCGGCTCAAGCAGCGCATCTCCGCGATCAATCCGGGGCAGGTGTTTTATACGGATTTCTACGCCTGCAACGCGTACGCGAACGGCGCAGCGGCCGCGCTGGCGGTGCGCTGTCCGACGCTGTTCGTATTCGGCCTGCGCGACATGATGACGCCCATGCGCTCGACCAAACTGCTGACGGAGTCCATCGCCCACGGCAAAGTGGTGCGGGTCGACAGCGGCCATGAATTGATGGCCGAGCAGCCGGACGCGGTGCTCGACGCGCTGATCGGATTGATGTAACCGTGTGAGCCAGGTTTGCGGCAATCGGGGTCAAGACCGTGGGGCCGGCCACGACGCCGCTAGCGGCAGTCGAGCGGCCCGAAATGATCGGCCAGGGTCCGCCCCAGGCCCTGCTCGACCGCGTTCTCGACGTCGCGCGCCAGCGCGGCGGCGTCGCGCGCGGCGCGCAGATTGCGCTCGTCGCCATCGTCGGCCACCATGCCGGTGTTGACCGCCATGCCGCCGAACACGAACAGCCGGTAGACCTCGGCCAGCGTCAGCCGGTTCACATTCGCCAGCAGCACCCAGTGATCGGCGCCGTCGCTGATGCGCTTGCCCAGCTGCACCCGCACCGGCGCCGCCACGTTCACGCGTCCGACCCAGCCCTCGGCCAGCATCCGCTCCAGCAGCGCATCCATCTCGTCGAAGCCGAGCCGCGTGCTGGCCCGTATCGCCCCGGCGCCGACCAGCGCCGTATCGCCGCAGGCGCAGGCCACGTGCAGCACGCGCAAAATCGCCATCGCGTCGACGAACTCGCCGCCCGGCACCGCCTCGTGCCACCAGCGCTCGTACTTCACCACCGGCAGCGCGGCCACCAGCAGCGCGCCGAACAGGGTAATCATCCACGATACATACACCCACAACAGGAACAGCGGCAGCGCCGCCAGCGCGCCGTACAGCCGCGAATACGTCGGCGACTGCGTGATGAAGATCGCGAACACGCGCTTGGCCACCTCGAACGCCAGGCCGGCCACCATGCCGCCCCAGGCCGCGTCGCGCCACTCGACGTCGCGGTTCGGCACCACCGTGTAGAGGAAGGTGTAGCCGGCCGTGGTCAGCGCCAGCGACACGATGGTGTAGGCCATGGCGCCCATCATCGGCCGGTCCGCCAGCACGAAGTCGGTCGCCATGAAGACCTGCGACGACAGCGTGATCGACACGCCGACCAGCAGCGGCCCCAGTGTGATGATGGCCCAGTAGACCAGGATGCGCTTGATCCAGCGGCGCTCCTCGCGCACGCGCCAGATGCGGTTGAACACGCGCTCTATCATGTTCATCGTGGCGATCGACGTGAATATCAGCGCCACCGCGCCGGCCACCGACAGCCGCGTGGCCTTGGTCGCGAACATGGTCAGGTAATTGAGGATGGTGCTGGCGATCTCCTTGGGCATCACGCTCTGGATGAAATACGCTTCGAGCGAACTGCGGAAGGTATTAAACATCGGGAAGTGGGTGAAGATGGCCAGCGCGATCGTCAGCACCGGCACCAGCGCCAGCACGGTGGTGAAGGTCAGGCTGCCGGCCACCTGTTGCAGGCTTTCCTCCTTCAGGCGGCGGTGCGCGAACAGCATCAGGTCGCGCACCTGCTTCCATTGCAGCGCGCGCGCGGCGGCCAGGCCGGCCCTGGCGCTGCGGCGGAGATAGAGGAAAAGCGGATAAATATATTTTGCAAACATGGAATCGATAATCGCTGAAGCGGCAGTGCTGCCGCCCTTCAAAGCGCCCTATAATACCAACGATGAACCCACCCAATCTGATTATTCTTGTTTTGTTTTATTCGCGTCATGGCGCCACGCGCAAACTGGCGCAGCTGATCGCGCAGGGAATTGAAAGTGTGCCCGGCTGCGACGCCCGCCTGCGCACCGTGCCCGCCGTCTCCACCGTGGCCGAGGCCAGCGCGCCGGACGTGCCGGCCGACGGCGCGCCCTACGTTGAGCTGGACGACTTGCAGGAATGCGCCGGACTGGCCCTGGGCTCGCCCACGCGCTTCGGCAACATGGCCGCGGCGATGAAGTATTTTTGGGACGGCACGGCCAGCCAGTGGCTGTCCGGCGCCCTGGCGGGCAAGCCGGCCTGCGTGTTCACCTCCACCGGCAGCCTGCACGGCGGCCAGGAAGCGACCTTGCTGTCGATGATGATCCCGCTGTTCCACCACGGCCTGATGGTGCTGGGCCTGCCCTACACCAACCCGGAATTGATGAGCACCGCCAGCGGCGGCACGCCCTACGGCGCCAGCCACTGGGCCGGCCTCGATGGCAAGAACGCCGTCACCGACGACGAAAAACGCCTGGCCATCGCGCTCGGACGGCGGCTGGCGCAAACCGCCGTCGCGCTGCGCGCCGCCGCATAATCGAACCGCAAAGGCAGACGATGGAAAACTCGATGCAACGATATTTTCACTGGGGCGCGCTGGCCAGCCTGGCCGCGCTGATCGTGCTGTGCGTGCTGTGGGAGATGGTGCTGGCGCCGCTGCACGCGGGCGGCTCCTGGGTGGTGCTCAAGGCGGTGCCGCTCCTGATCCCCCTGTATGGCGTCTACAAGCGCGACATCTACACGCTGCAATGGACCTCGATGATGATACTGCTGTACTTCACCGAGGGCGTGGTGCGCGGCTACAGCGACAAGGGCACGCTGTCGGCGTGGCTGGGCTGGAGCGAGGCGCTGATCGTCGTGGTGTATTTCGTCTGCGCCGTCATGTATCTGCGGCCGTATAAAAAAGCCGCCCGCAAGCTGGCGCGCGAGCTGCTGGCCAAGGTCAATCCCGCCAAATGACTGCCACCATCGCGGCGGCCCCGCCGGAATTCCTGGCCCGGTGCCGCGCCCTGCTCGGCGAGGCCCACGTGCTGACCGCCGCCGACATGGCGCCCTTCCTCACCGACTGGCGCGGACGTTTCACCGGCAAGGCCGCCGCCGTCATGCGGCCCGCCACCGTGCGGCAGGTGGCGGACGTGGTGCGCGCCTGCGCGCAGTGGCGCGTGGCCATCGTGCCGCAGGGCGGCAACACGGGACTGGTGCTGGGCAGCGTGCCCGATGCCGGCGGCCGCGCCATCGTGCTGTCGCTGGCGCGCCTGAACGCGGTGCGCGCGGTCGATGCGGTCAACCGCACCATGACGGTCGATGCCGGCTGCATCCTTCAGCACGTGCAGGAGGCGGCGGCCGCGCAAGACTGCCTGTTCCCGCTGTCGCTGGCGGCCGAGGGCAGTTGCACCATAGGCGGCAACCTGGCGACCAACGCCGGCGGCACCGCCGTTCTGCGCTACGGGAACACGCGCGAGCTATGCCTGGGCCTCGAAGTGGTGACGCCGCAGGGCGACATCTGGAGCGGCTTGCGCGGCCTGCGCAAGGATAATACCGGCTACGACCTGCGCGACCTGTTCATCGGCGCCGAAGGCACGCTCGGCATCATCACCGGCGCGGTGCTCAAGCTGTATCCGCAGCCGAAAGCGAGCATCGCGGCGCTGGCCGCCCTGCCCTCGCCGACGCACGCGCTGCGCTTGTTGAACCTGATGCAGGACCGCTGCGGCTCCAGCCTGACCGGCTTCGAGCTGATGTCGCGCTACTGCCTTGAACTGGTGGCGCAGCACTTCCCGCAACTACCCAAGCCATTCACGGCGCCGCATCCGCAGTACGTTTTGCTGGAATTATCGAGCAGCGAATCGGAGCGGCACGCGGTGGACCTGCTGGAAAACGCCATCGGCGCCGCGCTGGAACAGGGCGTGATCGACGATGCCGTCGTCGCCACCTCGGTCGCGCAATCGCGCGGGCTGTGGCAGCTGCGCGAACACATACCGCTGGCGCAGGCGGCGGACGGCAAGAACATCAAGCATGACATTTCGCTGCCGGTGTCGCGCATCGCCGACTTCATCGCCGCCACCGATCCGCTGCTGGCGCAAGCCTACCCCGGCTGCCGGCTGGTGTGCTTCGGCCACCTCGGCGACGGCAACCTGCACTACAACGTGGCGCCGCCGGCCGGCATGGCGAACGACGATTTCCTCGCCAACCAGGAAGCGGTCAACCGCGTGGTGCACGACAGCGTGAACGCCTTCGGCGGCTCGATCTCGGCCGAACATGGCATCGGCGTGCTGAAACGCGAGGAGCTGACGCGCTATAAATCGGCCGTGGAGTTGAACATGATGCGGGCCATCAAAGCGGCGCTCGACCCGCTGGGTATCATGAACCCCGGTAAAATTTTATGAGAGCCGTCATGCGCCTCCCCGCCATCATCCTGCTTTGCGCCACCACCGCCGCCGCCAGCGCCCACACCGTCTACAAATGCACGGCAGACGGAAAGCCGAGCTACTCCGACACACCCTGCAAGTCCGGCGCCGGCACGGTCATCGCCGTACCGGCGGCGCCGGCCAGCGACCACTCGGCGGAGCTGCTGAAGGAACAGGGGCTGTCGGAAAAACTGGGCAGGGAGCGCCAGAAACGCGAGGCCCAGGACGACCGTGAACGCCAGCGCGCCGCCAAGGCCGACGACGCCCAGCGCAAGAAATGCGACAAAGCGCGTTTGAAACTGAAATGGGCGCAGGACGATGCCAAGAACGCCAGCCTGAAAACCACCGAACAGGCGCACACCAAAGCGTCGCGCGCCGCCGATACGGCGGCATTGGAGTGTCCGAAGTGAGCGACGGCGCCCACGCCGCGCGTTCGATGCGCCGCTTGTCGCGCTGGCTGCTGCTCGGCGAATGGCGCGCCCACCCGCTGCGCGCCGTCATGGCCATTGCCGCCATCGCCGTCGGCATCTCGCTCGGTTTCGCCATCCACCTGATTAACGCCGCCGCGTTCAACGAGTTTTCATCGGCGATCAAGGGCCTGTCCGGCGTCGCCGATGTGCAGGTCAGCGGCACCGAGGCGTTCTTCGACGAGGGTATCTACCCGTATCTGGCGCAGCGCGACGGTGTGGCCGTGGCCTCGCCGGTGCTGGAGTTCGACGCCTCGCTGCCGGGCCAGCGCAACGCGCTCAAGGTCATCGCGCTCGACGCCCTGCGCGCCGGCTTCATCTCGCCCGACCTGATGGGCGCGCCGGCCAGCGGCAACGCCGCCGACATACTGGCCGACGATGCCATCTTCTTGTCGCCGGCCGCCAGCGGCTGGCTGGCCGCCGCCAACGGCGCCACGCTGGCGCTGCAATCGGGCACCGACGCGGTCCGGCTGCGCGTGGCCGGCGCGCTGCAACGGGCGCGCGCCGGACAGCGCGTCGGCGTGATGGATATCGGCGCGGCGCAGTGGCGCTTCCATAAACTGGGGCAGCTGTCGCGCATCGACCTGAAACTGCGCGACGGCGTCAACCGGGACGCCTTCAAGACGCAACTGGAACAGGAACTGCAACGCGATTATCCGGGCCGCTTCCGCGTCAACCAGCCGAACGACGAAGAACAGAACGGCCGCAACGAAGGCATGAGCCGCGCCTACCGCGTCAATCTGACGGTGCTGGCGCTGGTCGCGCTGTTCACCGGCGCCTTCCTCGTGTTCTCGACGCAGGCGCTGTCGGTGATACGGCGGCGCGGCCAGTTCGCGCTGCTGCGCGTGCTGGGCATGGACCGGCGCCATTTGCTGCGCCAGATCCTGCTCGAAGGCCTGAGCCTGGGCGTGGCCGGTTCGCTGATCGGCATCGCCGCCGGCTACGGCATGGCAGCGGCCCTGCACTTCTTCGGCGCCGATCTGGGCGCCGGCTTCTTTTCCGGCGTGCGGCCGGCGGTGCAGTTCACGCCCGTCGCGGCGGCCGTGTATTTCGCGCTCGGCGTCGGCGTGGCGCTGCTCGGCTGCGCCGGCCCGGCGCTGGAAGCGGCCCGCGCCAAGCCGGCCGTCGCCCTCAAATCGGGGTCCGAGGAAGCGGCGATGGCGGGTCTGAGCAGAGCCTGGCCGGCGCTGGGCTGCATCGCCGTCGCCGCCGCGCTGACGCGGGCGCCGCCGATATTCGAACTGCCGCTGCTCGGCTACCTGGCGATCGCGCTGCTGCTGATCGGCGCCATCGCGCTGATGCCGCGCCTGGCCGCCATCGTGTTCCAGCAGGCGCACCGGCGCTGGTCGGCGCTGATGGCCGGCCGCGCCGACGCGCCAGCTGTGCTGACGCTGACGCTGGCCCGGCTGGCCAACGCCTCCAGCCAGGCCGGCATCGCGCTCGGCGGCGTGCTGTCGAGTTTCAGCCTGATGGTGGCGATGGCGATCATGGTCGCCAGCTTCCGCGTTTCGCTCGACGACTGGCTGCTGCGCATCCTGCCGGCCGACCTGTATGCGCGCACCGCCGTCGGCGGCAGCACGGCCGGCCTGCGTCCGCCGCAGCAGGATGCGATGCGGCGCCTGCCGGGCGTGGCCCACATCGACTTCCTGCGCGCGCGTTCGCTGTCGCTGGCGCCGGACCGGCCCAACGTGGCGTTGATGGCGCGCGGGATCGACGCCGCCGATGCCGGCAAATCGCTGGCCCTGGTCGGCGCGACTTTGCCGCCGCCGGCCGGCAGTACGCTGGCGCCGGTGTGGGTGTCGGAAGCGATGGTCGATCTGTACGGCATGGCCGTCGGCGACAAAATCAAGCTGCCGCTCAATGGCCGCCTGCACGAGTTCTGGGTGGCCGGCGTGTGGCGCGATTACGCGCGCCCGACCGGCTCGATCCAGATGCGATTGTCCGACTACCGCGCCGCCACCGGCGACATGGACGTCAACGACGCCGCGCTGTGGTTCGACAAAAACGTCGGCGCCGCGCAGATCCAAGACGAGCTCAAACAGCTGCCCTTCGGCGCCGCCCTCGAAACCAGCGCGCCGTCGGAGATCCGCGCCATGAGCATGAAGATATTCGACCGCAGCTTCGCCATTACCTATCTGCTGGAGGCGATCGCCATCGTCATCGGCCTGTTCGGCGTGGCCGCGACCTTTTCCGCGCAGACGCTGGCGCGCTCGAAGGAATTCGGCATGCTGCGCCACATCGGCGTGACGCGGCGCCAGATCCTGGCCATCCTCGCCATCGAGGGCGGCGCGCTGACGGGCCTCGGCATCGCCACCGGCTTTGTGCTGGGCTGGGTCATCAGCCTGATACTGGTTTTCATCATCAACCCGCAGTCCTTCCACTGGACCATGCAGCTGCACCTGCCGTGGCCCCTGCTGGCGGCGGTGGCGGGCCTGCTGTTGTTCGCGGCGGCGCTGACGGCGCTGCTGTCGGGCCGCCAGGCCTTGTCCGGCGGCCCGATACGCGCGGTGCGGGAGGATTGGTAATTGCGTAAATTATTTATACTATTATTGCTTGCGTGCCCGCCCTTGATGGCGGCACCGCCCGTTTATGCGCCAGTACCGGCGCTGGCGCCGAACGAAACGCTGCCCTTCCCCGCCAGCTTCGGCTCCCATCCCGACTTCAAGACCGAGTGGTGGTACGCGACCGGCTGGATCACGACGGCGGACGGCAAGCCGCTCGGCTACCAGGTCACCTTCTTCCGCAGCGCCACCGCGCACGACCGCGCCAACCCGAGCAAATTCGCGCCCACGCAGCTTATCGTCGGCCACGCCGCGCTGTCCGATCCGGCCAACGGCAAGCTGCTGCACGACCAGCGCAGCGCGCGGGCCGGCTTCGGCCTGGCCTACGCCAAGGTCGGCGACACCGACGTCAAACTCGATGAATGGCATATGACGCGCGGCGCCGACGGCAGCTACGCGGTCGCCGTCGACGCCCCCGGCTTCACGCTCAAGCTGACGCTGACGCCATCGGCGCCGCTGCTGCTGCAAGGGGAACGCGGCTACTCGCGCAAGGGGCCGGACGTCGCCTCGGCCAGCTATTACTACAGCGAGCCGCAACTAAAAACCAGCGGTTCCATCACCCGCGCCGGCCACGCGCCGGAGGCGGTCAGCGGCAGCAGCTGGCTCGATCACGAGTGGTCCAGCCAGGCCCTGGCCGCCGACGCCAGCGGTTGGGATTGGATAGGCGCGAACCTGAACGACGGCGGCGCGCTGATGGTCTTCCAGATCCGCGACCGCACAGGTGCTAAACTATGGGCGCACGCGACATGGCGCGACGCGGCCGGCAAAGTCGCGCAGTACGGGCCGGAGCAGGTCAGCTTCGCGCCGCGGCGGCGCTGGCGTTCGCACCGCACCAATGCCGACTATCCGGTCGCCACCCAGATCACGACAGGCAGCACGGTGTGGCAGGTCGCGCCCTTGCAGGACGATCAGGAACTCGATTCGCGCCGGTCGGTCGGCGCGGTGTACTGGGAAGGCGCGGTCAGCGTCACGCGCGACGGCGTGGCGGCCGGCCATGCGTATCTGGAAATGACCGGCTATGCCAGTCCGATGAAATTATGAATACCGCTAATACCATTAATACAATTAAAACGACCCACACCAACAACGCAGCCCACACGATGACCAACAGCTCCACCATCAACACCCCACCCGCCGCAGCGCCCGTCGACCCCACCGCCCCCCGCGAAGCCAAGAAAGGAAGCCTGGCAGCCTTCAAGGGACTGGTGCCGTTCCTGCGCCCCTACACCAGGCAGTTCGCCATGGCCGGCGTGGCGCTGGTGGTCGCGGCCTGCGCCACGCTGGCGATACCGGCCGCGTTCAAGCAGATGATAGACCTCGGTTTCAGCGGCACCGGCGCCAAGAGCATCAAACACGTCGACCTGGTGTTCCTGGCGCTGTTCGGCGTGGCGACCATACTGGCGCTGGCGACGGCGGCGCGCTTCTACACCGTGTCGTGGCTGGGCGAGCGCGTGACGGCCGATATCCGCAGCGCCGTGTACCGCCACGTGGTCACGCAGAGTCCCGAATTTTTCGAGACCACGCAAACCGGCGAAGTCCTGTCGCGCATCACCACCGACACCACGCTGATCCAGTCCGTCGTCGGCACCAGCATCTCGATGGCGCTGCGTAACGTGCTGCTGTTCATCGGCGGCATGGTGATGCTGTTCGTGACCAGCCCCAAACTGTCGACCATCATCATCGCCCTGCTGATCCTCACCATCCTGCCGATCGTGATGTTCGGCCGCCGCGTGCGCAAGCTGTCGCGCGATTCGCAAGACCGCATCGCCGACGCTTCCGCCATGGCCGGCGAAATCCTCAACGCGATGCCGACGGTGCAGGCCTTCACGCACGAGAAAATCGAAGCGGCCCGTTTCAGCGAGTCGGTCGAAGGCGCGTTCCAGACGGCGATGCGGCGTATCCGCGCGCGCTCGCTGCTGACGATGATCGCCATCGTGCTGGTGTTCGGCACCATCGTCTTCGTGCTGTGGCTGGGCGCCCACGCCGTGCTCGAAGGCGCGATGACGGGCGGCGACCTCGGTCAGTTCATTTTGTACGCCTCCATCGTCGCCGGCGCCATCGGCGCGCTGTCGGAAGTGATGGGCGAGGCGCAGCGCGCCGCCGGCGCCACCGAACGCCTGCTCGAACTGATGGCGGTGCGGTCGGACATACAATCGCCGTCGCTGCCGCAAACGCTGCCGCCGCGCGCCGCCAACGGCGCAGCCGTGAGTCTGCGCGACGTCAGCTTCTCCTACCCCTCGCGGCCCGACACGGCGGCGCTTGGCCACCTGTCGCTGGACATCCGGGCCGGCGAAACGGTGGCCGTGGTCGGCCCTTCCGGCGCCGGCAAGACCACGCTGTTCCAGATGCTGCTGCGTTTCTACGATCCGCAGCAGGGCATGATACGGCTCGACGGCGTCGACATCACCCAGCTCGACCTGCACACGCTGCGCGACGCCATCGGCATCGTGCCGCAGGATACCGTGATCTTCTCGGCCGACGCGATGGAAAACATCCGCTACGGCCGCGCCGGCGCCAGCGACGAGGAAGTGATACAGGCGGCCCGCCTGGCGGCCGCGCACGAATTCATCGAGCGTCTGCCGCAGGGATATAAATCCTTCCTCGGCGAGCGCGGCGTGCGCCTGTCCGGCGGCCAGCGCCAGCGCATCGCCATCGCGCGCGCGCTGCTGAAAAATCCGCCGCTGCTGCTGCTCGACGAGGCGACCAGCGCGCTCGACGCCGAATCGGAACGGCTGGTGCAAAAGGCGCTGGAGGCGGCGATGGTGGGCCGCACCACGATCATCATCGCGCACCGGCTGGCGACGGTGCAGCGCGCCGACCGCATCATCGTCATGGAAGATGGACGCATCGTGGAAACCGGCACCCACACGTCGCTGGTCGCGCTGGGCGGCATCTACGCCAACCTGGCCGCGCTGCAGTTCCACAACGTGCACGTAGAGCACTAAGTTTTTTTAATCGGCGGGAGACGATTTTGACCGACGCAGAATTACGCCAGCAATGCCACATCGTGCTGCCCGGCCACCGCCAGCCGACGCCCGCGCAGATGTTCGCGGCCATGGCGGCGTGGTGCGAGACCCACGACGTGGCGCACGACACCTACGGCGACGGCGCGCTGATCGAGCAGTTCGAGCGGAAGGTCGCCGATTTGCTCGGCTTCGAGGCGGCCACGTTCTGCATCACCGGCACCATGACGCAGGTGACGGCGTTGCGCATCGCCTGCGCGGAACGCGGCAGCCGGCTGGTGGCGCTGCACCCGACGGCCCACATCTTCCGCCATGAACGCGGCAACCATCAGCTGCTCGACCATTTTCAGGCGCTGCAAATCGGCGACCCGTTCCGGCCCTGGACGCTCGATGAACTGAAGGCCGTCCCCGACAAACTGGGCGCGGCGGCGATGGAAATCCCGATGCGCGAAATCGGCGGCCAGCGGCCCGACTGGGACGAACTGGCAGCGATCAAGGCCCACTGCCGCGAACAGTCCATCCACCTGCACATGGACGGCGCACGCCTGTGGGAAGCGGCGGCCGCCTACGGCCGCACGCCGCAAGAGATTTCGGCCGGCTTCGATTCGGTCTACGTGTCTTTGTACAAAGGCATAGGCGGCCTCGGTGGCGCGATGCTGGCCGGCAGCCGCGCCTTCGTCGCCAAAGCGCAGGAATGGTTCCGCCGCCAGGGCGGCAATGTGATCCACCGCTCGCCCTACGTGGTGGCGGCGGCGATGCAGTTCGACGCGCGCCTGGCCGCGATGCCGGACTACTTCCGCCGCACCGAATGGCTGTACGAGGAACTGCGCAAACATTCCGCGCTGGTGCCGAATCCGGCGCGCCCGCAGGCGAACATGCTGCACCTGCATCTGCCGGTCGGCCGCGAACGCGCCATGGCGATCCGCAACCAGATCGCCGAGCAGCACGGCGTATGGCTGTTCGGGCGCGCCAGCCACGGCGTGCTGGCGCAGCATAGCGTGGTCGAACTGTACGTCGGCGACAATCTGATGTCGGTGCCGGACCAGCGCCTGCGCGAGATCCTGGCGCTGTGGAACGCGGCGCTGACCAACTAATTGCGCACGCGCCGGCGCGACCGGCTACACTGCGCCCTCTTTTCGTTTTCGCTTTTACGCTGCCCACGCCATGACCTTCCTCGCCCTCGGCCTCATCGACCCACTTTTGCGCACCCTTGAAACGTTGTCCTATCAGGAGCCGACGCCGGTGCAGAAGCAGGCCATACCCGCCGTGCTGGCGGGCCGCGACCTGATGGCGGCGGCCCAAACCGGCACCGGCAAGACCGCCGGCTTCGCGCTGCCGATCTTGCAGCGCCTGACGCTGGCCGGCGTGGTCGCGCCGAAATCGGTGCGCTGCCTGGTGCTGGTGCCGACGCGCGAACTGGCCGAGCAGGTCTACGACAGCTTCCGCACCTACGGCGGCAACCTGCCGCTGCGCAGCTTCGTCGCGTACGGCGGCGTGGCCATCGAACCGCAGATCAGCAAACTGCGCAAGGGTCTCGACGTGCTGGTGGCGACGCCGGGCCGTTTGCTCGACCTGTACCGCCAGGGCATGGTGACGTTCGAATCGCTGCAAACGCTGGTGCTCGACGAGGCCGACCGCATGCTGGACCTGGGCTTCTCGCGCGAGCTGAACGAAATCTTCGAGGCGCTGCCGAAGCAGCGTCAGACCTTGCTGTTCTCGGCCACGTTCTCGGACGCGATCCGCGCGCTGGCCGGCGGCCTGCTGAACGATCCGCTGTCGATCCAGGTCAGCCCGCGCAACACGACCACCAAGACCGTCAAGCAGTGGCTGATCCCGACCGATAAAAAACGCAAGCCCGAGCTGTTCCTGCACCTGCTGAAACAGCGGCGCTGGGGCCAGGTGCTGGTGTTCGTCAAGACCCGCAAGGGCGTCGACCAGCTGGTCAAGACGCTGCTCGATGAAGGCGTGGCGGCCGACTCCATCCACGGCGACAAGCAGCAGCATGCGCGCCTGCGGGCGCTGGACCGCTTCAAGACGGCGCAGGTGCGGGTGCTGGTGGCAACCGACGTCGCCGCGCGCGGACTCGATATCGACGCGCTGCCGCAGGTCGTCAACTTCGACCTGCCGACGGTGGCCGAGGACTACATCCACCGCATCGGCCGCACCGGCCGCGCCGGCGCCGAGGGCGAAGCGGTGTCGCTGGTGTGCGCCGACGAAGTCGAGCTGCTGGCCGCCATCGAAACGCTGACGCGGCAAGTGATACGGCGCGAAGAGGAGCCGGGCTTCGAAGCCCATCACCGCGTGCCGGCCACCGGCGCCGAGGCGGCGGTGGCGAAGGTGGCGAAAGCGGCGAAGGCCGCCGAACCGGCCAGGAAGAAGCGGGCCTTTACCGGTGCCCCCGGCGCGCCGGGGGCGCGGAGCGCCGCCGCCCGGCCGGCCGCGTCGATACCGAAAGGCGCGGTCATCGTCACCGCTGGACGCGGCGCCAAATCGACGGCCCGCGCCAGCGCGAAATCAGCCGCGAAGCCGGCCGCGCAATCGTCCGCAAAGCCGGCCAAGCCGGGCGGGCGCGGGCCGGCCCGCTGATCGGCGCCTGCTACAATCACGGTCCCGGAAAAGTATTCAAGGAGCCGCCGCGGCTCGCGTCCACGTTGGAGAGATGTATGCAGCAATATCAGGATTTAATCAAAACCGTTCTAGACACCGGCAGCTGGCAGGATAACCGCACCGGCGTGCGCACGCTCAGCGTGCCGGGCGCGATGATGCGCTTCGACCTGCTCAACGACGGCTTCCCCGCCGTGACGACGAAAAAGCTGGCCTTCAAATCCGTGGTCGGCGAATTGTGCGCCTTTTTGCGCGCCTCGCGCAGCGCCGCCGACTTCCGCGCGCTCGGTTGCAAGGTCTGGGACCAGAACGCGAACGAAAACCAGCAGTGGCTGAACAACCCCTATCGCCTCGGCGAGGACGATCTCGGTCCGGTGTACGGCGTGCAGTGGCGCGGCTGGCCCGGCTACAAGATGATCGCCGCCGACCAGGGCGCGCAGATCGCCGACGCGCTAAACAACGGCTTCCGCCTCGTCGCGCCGATGGAGGATGAAGGCGTGCGGAAGGTCGTGCTGTACAAGGCCATCGACCAGCTGCGCGAATGCCTCGACACCATCATCAGCAATCCGGGCAGCCGCCGCATCCTGTTCCACGGCTGGAATCCGGCCGACCTGGACGCCGTCGCGCTGCCGGCCTGCCACCTGCTGTACCAGTTCATCCCGAACGCGAACACGCGCGAAATTTCGATGTGCCTGTACGTGCGCTCGAACGACATCGGCCTCGGCACGCCCTTCAACCTCGCCGAGGGCGCGGCCCTGCTGCACCTGATCGGCCGCCTGACCGGCTACACGCCGCGCTGGTTCACCTACTTCATCGGCGACGCCCACATCTACGAGAACCATCTGGACATGGTCAAGGAGCAGCTCACGCGCGCGCCCTTCCCGGCGCCGCGATTGGCCATCTCCGACCGCGTGCCCGACTACGCCAGGACCGGCAAGTACGAGCCGGAGTGGCTGGAAAAAATCGAACCGTCCGACTTCGCGCTGGAAGGCTACCAGCACCACGCGCCGATCACGGCGCCGATGGCGGTGTAAGGTGCAAGGGAGCAAGAACAGGTATTCCCAGGGAGTAATATTAACGTGATAATATCAAGCCATCCTGTTATATTGATAATATTCCGTTAATTTAACTCTCTGGAAGGACTCAGCTTGAAAGCACCTGCTCTCCTGTTCGCCACGGCCATGCTGGCGATGTCAGTCCAATCCGCGTTCGCGGACACGCCCATCAACGTCGCCAACCAGGGCATCAAGAAAACCGCCCAGTTCAAGAACTGGAAAAACTACCTCGATACACCGACCAAGGTCGGCACGCTGTCGCGCGGGCTGTTCTGCTCGGGCGCCATCGACATGGCGTACACCACGGCCTATAACACCTATTTCGTCAGCCGCGTGAACAAGGTATTCAAGGAAAAGTCGGAGGCCCTTGGCTATCCGAAATACGATGCCGGCGACTCGGCCTTCGGCGACGCGGCCAGCACCGGCGCCGATTTCCGTATCGGCTTTTCGCTGATGGCGCTCAACGACACCGTCTGCGTCAACGGCAAGGACGTCAGCGGCACCGGCAAGGTCAAACTGAAGGTCGAACTGTTTTCGAGCAAGCTGCAAAAAGTCGTCTATTCGCGCACCGTCGAAGGCACGATGACCGCCGAAGACAAGATCAAGGAAGAACTGTTCAACGACACCATGATCGGCAACGCCATGGACGCCATGTTCGCCGACCCGAAATATGTCGACGCCTTCCGCGACGCGCCGCCGGCGGTGGCCGAATCGCCGGCCGATTTGATCGTCGTGAAAAATGGCTACAAACCGAAGGACAGTGTGACGCAGGATGCAAAAGGGGTGCTCAGCGCCGTCGTAACCATCGAAGCCGGCAACGCCACCGGCTCGGGCTTTTACATCGGCCGCGATGGCTACGTCATCACCAATCAGCACGTCGTCGGCGAAGCGAAATACGTGAAGGTCAAAATGGTCGGCGGCTACGCCGTGGCGGGCGAAGTGATACGCCGCGATCCGGCGCGCGACGTGGCGCTCATCAAGACCGATATCCAGCCGCCGACGGCGATGTTCGTGCGCGCCGCGCCGGCCAAGGTGGGCGAGGAAGTGTACGCCGTCGGTTCGCCGTTCGGCGAACAGCTCAGCAGCACCGTCACGCGCGGCATCCTCAGCGGCGAACGCACGCTCAACGAACAGAAATTCATGCAGAGCGACGTCGCCATCAATCCGGGCAACAGCGGCGGCCCGCTGGTCGACGCCGACGGCGGCTTGATCGCCATCGCCGATCTGAAACGCGCCAACGCCAGCGGCATCGGCTTGTTCATCCCCATCGCCGAAGTACTGGAAAAACTGGGACTCAATTTGCAGTAAGCCGCGGCGGCAGCCGGCGCCTGTCAGGTGCCGGCTTCGGCGCCCACCATCACTTATCCGACCGTGGCGTTAACCTTACCAATGAGTGTGCAACCACATTCCGTCTCGCAGCCATGGACCGCCACCGGAATGCCGCCAGCGGTCAGCGTTGGGTGAGCCGTGGTGATTTTATTGACACCGTGCGGCGCGCCGCCCGGGTAAGTCTGCGGACACGAAACATCGTCGCCAAGACGCGCAATAGCCTTGCCGCCGACATCATGCGTCGCCGACCCGCTGATGACTTTGCCGCCGTGGTCGGTGGCGTCTCCGACGGTGATGATGATTAATGACATGGCATTTCGCCTTTTATCTCAGTAGGTGGGGCGGTCGTTGGACTCGGGCGTGACCGCATCGCCAACACCAGACCATGCAGGTAGTTGCGCTGGCGGCAGTGGAAGCACTTGGTCGAGTCGGCCCAGCTTCAAGTCGGGGTTGATTTCCAATGCGTCGTAAATAGCTTGGTAGCGACTTTCTCGTTCAGAGTCCACTACAATTCCCAAGGGCCGCAAGATGGCTTTTTCTTCATCGGAACCTTTATCCCAATATCCATCGTTAAACATAATTCGAAGGTCTCGGGCACACTCCAAGCTCCCAAATTTCACACCCTCCTGATATATACGTATAGCTTCTTGATACCGCTTATTTACGCCAGCGTCCAAAGCCAGTTCGTAGGCGGCTGGCCCGTGCCCCTGCTGATATGCGCATTGCTGCATAATTACCTCATCCCCCCCCCGCGCCGCGCCTCCTTATAAGCCTGAGCCAGCGCCATCTGCGCCTCCGGGCTGCCGAGTTGTGCCGCCCTCAGATAATATGCCCAAGCCAAATCGACGTCGTAATGCGCACCGCCATAGCCATGCTCATACGCGACACCGAGGTCGTAAGGCCCCCAGGGCTGCATTTCCTTCGCAGCCATACGGGCGATTTCGACCGCCTTGTACGGGTCTGGGCTGAGCACATTATTGGATTCGAGCGGCCCCAACCCCTCAAGATAGAAATGGGCGAGCAGCGCACGTGCACCCCAGTCGCCCAGGTCGGCAGCTTTTCTCACATCGGTGAGTATCCGCGTGGCCTCGTCGCGGGTGAGTTGCCACTCTATCTTGCTGCGCCAGACCTTGCGCGCCTCGATATAGAGATGGTACGTCGCCGGATCGCGGGTCTTCGGCATATTATCCTTCCAGCGACGGCAGACGGGCAGCGGGTCGTACAAGCTGAATTTCTTAAATCCATATGGCAGGGCATGCAAGGCGTTCTCCTTTAAGTTGTCATTGAGAAAAAATGCGCCCACCGCCAATAACGCCAGCAGCGTCAGAGCAGATATCCAGCGCAGCCGCGAGTTGTTCATGGCTAGACGCACGGTGAGCCGGGCTTCCGGTCCACATGGAAAGACAACAATTGACCGTCCAACTGCCTCCCCTCATCTTTATATTTTTCGTTCTTGGATGCAAGTTTTTGCCATCTTGTAAACGTGTCCGCCATGTTCGCAAACTGCGCCGGTCCCGCAGCCCCAGTGCACTGGGCGAATAAATCGCTGCGCAGTTGAAATGCGACATCCTGCGCTTGGCTCAACACGTTGAGCTCACTGTCCATGGCCATGCTGCGTAGGTTCAGGTTCGCCGAACCTATCGTGAACGCGGCGTCGTCCACCACCGCCACCTTGGCGTGAATGTAGATTTCCTCATAATCCGTATCCCTCAACTTGCCTTCGATATGCGCACATGTCCAAAGCGAACCCATGAAGACTTTGATACCCTGTTTTTCTAACTGCGCAGGGGTAATTGGCTGCTCCCCCTTGCCCTTGTGCGCACGCTCGATGGCGTTCTCGTGTTCCACCCTCATGGCCTCGCTCATGCCGAGCCTACTGGCCACATCATAGGTGGGGGAATCCATCATGTCCCGCTCCGGCGTGGAGGTGAGCATGAAGATGTATATGGGCTTTAAATAGCCGGCGGTACGCAAATTCCCGACGCAGTGAATGAGGTGCTCTGCCCAAGTGGCATACTGAATGTATTGATTTTGGATGAACATGTATTGCATCATTTGTCGCGTGAGATTCGCATAGCATTCCTTGACTCCCTTTTCTAAATGCTGAGGCTGAGTACGCACCAGTTGAACGCTATGTTGACCATCGGGCCGGTTGTAGGCGCGCCAGTCGATTTTTTCGCGCCGCTGCACGAAGCGGGCGTCTAGTTCATTATGCAAAAAGTCACCAACCGTTCGCTCCGCGCTCACAATGCCCCGGAGACCGGGCGCGAACTTTAGCCAATCCATAAAGAACGCGTTCGGGCGTGTGGACTCGCCCCATGCCTGACAGAAATTGTGATTCAGGTCGTAAAGTACGGGGCCTTTGAGACGACAGGAGACGTCCTGGTAGGGCTTGGCTATGTGGCTGTTATTATCCACATAGTTTTTCACCATCGCTTCGTGGTCCCTTTTGCCCTGTTCGCTTTGGAAATAGACAAACGCGAGGTCTCTGGGCGACGGGCTATCCCCTTGCGCCGCCTTCAGCACTTCGGCCTCGGGCTTACGATAAACACGTTCGCGTCGCGGGTCGCGGAACACATGCTCTTGACCATTCCAAAAGTCGGTAATGGAGTTGTGTCCCATCACATACCCTAACGCCAGCTGAGGTGCTTCGTAATCAATCAGTATCATTTTTTGATGATGTGCGGGGTACATGGCCGTCAATAGGCCGGTCAAGCTTATTCCGTCGGGAAGGGTCTCACCGGGTATCATTAACAACATGTCCCTATGAGGTACCTCCCTGATATGAAATTGAAGGGTTGGTATCGAGCCGGACGTGACCTCGTCAAACCACGCCTCGTTGTATTTCTGGTGAGCATCACTATAAAACCCCGCCTCACCCTGGCCGATTGCAGGATAAAGCCGGCCATAGTAACCAGGGGGCATCGTTCATTTTTTTCTGGGCAAATGCATCGTCGTGCCAGATGAGCAGTCTCACCGTGACCGGGTGGTTCTGTCGCGTGGCGATGTTCTTTAGCAAGTCCCCATAACGCACTCCATCTTCGGCAGTAGCGCCGCGAACGAGCACCATGCCGGGGTCGAATCCCCAAGTAATAATGTCCACGGTATGCTGAGCGGCGTTCAGATCCTTGGATATGCTTCCGAATACTTTTTCTCCGCAAATCAACGGCTCAAGATGACAACCGTGGCGCGGGTCGTACACTAGAAACGGCGCGTGGATGAACCACGGTTGCGTGAGGCATTGGTAAGGCGCACCAGTGCGGCGGTAAGATAGTTTTTGCTCGTACAACTTAACATTGTCATCCATGCTGCCCATGGCAGTCCCTTCACAAATTAGTTGCCAGGTCACTGAGTGCACGGTTTGTCGTCGCCTCGCAGAGACGGGTTCGCCTGCACTCTTTCCTGCTCAAGCGCCATTGGCTGAGCGGAGTGGGAGCCAGCGGAATTGACGTAACCGTGATAGCCGATACCGGCACTCATATCATGCTGTTCATCATGGTCATCCGGGTCGATGGCATACCCAACGCCGTTCGACAACTCAAGCCGGTATTGGGACTGTTTCTCCATCTCGTGCTTGAACCTCATGTTGCCGTCGTCGTCCATGACGCCTTGTTCCGTTAGGGCACCATCCTTGTAGAGTTTGTACTGCAAACCGGCATTGGCGCGGCCGCCCGCCGCCGCGTGGCTGTTCAGATGAAACGTGCCTTCGCCATCCATCTTCGCTTGCGGTGGCAGCACTTGGGCCACATCCATGTTTTTCGGCCCAAGCAAACTATGCTTGGCCGCATGCACAACGAATTCGCCATTGGTGCCCTGCTCGATGCCGCCAGCACTGAACCTGGCGTAGCTGCCGCCGCCGTTTATCACGACTTCCTCCTTGGCGCTGATGGTGATGCGGTTGGCCGTCTGCGTGATGTTGAGCTTGGCCAGCAGGTTGATGCTGTCCGACAGCGCCCGCATGTCGATGTCGCCGGCCGCCGCGACCAGCCGCATGCCGGCCTTGTGCACGAACAGGCGGAACGCCTGCCGCACGCTGGCGAACAGGCCGCCGCCGCTGGCGATGGACAAGTCTTGCCCCGTGCTGAGCGCCGTGTGCTGTTCGCTGGCCAGATGGATGGTGCCTTGCGTCGTGGCCTCGATGCCCGCCGGGCTGGCCAGCACCAGGTGGGGCGCGGCCAGTTGAGGAAAGCCGCCGCTGGCGCTTGCACCGCCCTTGATGCCGTCGTTCTGGGCCTTGATGGCGGTCACCGCCCTGGCCTGGTCCCCCGCATCCTGCGCGCCCGATTGCTCGGCCAGTTTCGCCAGCGCGTCGTGCTGATTGTGCGCGGCGCTCAGGCGCTGCTGCGTCTCGCCCATGTCCTTGATGTGGGACGCGCCGTCGGGCCGCGCCTCCGTGGTGATGAGCATGCCACGGTTCGCGCGCGCCACGCCCCAGGCGTTGGTCGCCAGTTCCCATCCCTCGCCGCGCGCGTCCATGCGCCCGTCCGAGGTCTCGATGCGGGTGATGCTGCCCAGCGACAGCTGGCTGTGCTGGTGGTCGCTTTTGAGCTGGACCTGCATGGCCCCCTTGGTGTCGTCGAGTATCCGGTGGTTGCTGCCGCCGTCGCCGTCGCTGGCCAGTTCGCGGCTGCGCAGGCCGGCCAGCGCCTTCTGCGACGGCAGACGCCACGGCGGCATGTTGGCGCGGTTGTAGACGACGCCGACGACGACGGGATGGTCGATATTCCCGTCGAGGAATTGGACCACCACCTCTTGCCCCACGCGCGGCAGGCACATCTGGCCGAAGTACTGGCCGGCCATCGGCATCATCACGCGTATCCACGGCGAGCTGGCCTGGTCGAATATCCCCAGCCGGTCCCAGTGCAGCTGGATTTTGACCCGTGCCAGTTCGTCCGTATAAATGTCCGCGCCGGGCGGGCCGACGACGATGGCCGTCTGCACGCCGGGATTGGCGCACGGCCGGCTGTTGTGGTGGCGGCCGGGCCGCCAGCGGATGTCGCGGCGGATACAGGTGAAGGTATTGCTGTATTCCGATGTGCCGTCGCGGCCGGCCGGAGAGTTGTTGCTCGCGGTGTGCTCGACCGACAAAATCAGATAGTCGCGCGGACCGATGCCGGGCTTCATGTCCTCGTCCGGCCCCGACGGCTTCCTGACCGCGCTGAAATGGCCGGCGAGCTTGAAGGTGCGGCCGGGCTGCGCGGCGCGGTCGTTGCCGCCGGCCTCGAAATACTGGGTCCGCTGGTCGCGCTCTTCCATGCGGCGCTGGGCCAGCACTTCGCCGTCTCCGATGTTCGAAAAGCCGTGTGCGCCGGTATTTTCATAGACTTCGTATGCGGCCACGTCGCCCTGCTGGTTGAGGGAATAACCATGGACCAGTCGGGGCTGCGGACTCTTGTAGTTGAAACTGGCCAGTGTCAGCGCGCCGGAGCCGAGCTGGCGCACCGCCTGCCAGTCGCGTATGCCGTCGCCTTCGCCGGAACCGGCCTGGGCGCGAAAACGCATCTGGTCCGGGCCGTCATCGACATGGGTGGCATCGATCGGCTCGGCCTGCATCGAGTTATCGCTCAGCACCAGGATGTGGCCGTCGGCCTGGTGCTCGTAGCTGTAGTAGAGGCCGGCGGCTTCCCAGCGCCGGTGCAGGTGGTTGTAGTCGGTCTCGTTGTGCTGGTTGGCGCAGGTCAGTTTCTTGTCGTCGTAGCCGAAACTCATCCTGGTGGTCCAGGCATGTTCCCGATAATGGGCGAAGGTGGTGTCGGTCAGTTCGAGCACGCTGCGGTGGTGGAAAGAGACGTTGTCCTTGCGCAGCTTGGCGAAGGCCAGCCACGGCCGCAGCACCATCCGGTAATAGGCGAAGCCGCCGTCGGTGCGGACAAAGCGGAACAGGTCGACGTAGCCGTTCATGTGGCGCAGCGTGCCGTCCTCGCGCACCAGCGAGATCGTCACCATCTTGGCCATCATGCTCTTGAGCGGGATGCGGGCGTCGTCCGACAGCACCTCGGCGTCGATCAGGAAGTCGCGCGACAGTTCTTCGCGCATGCGCACCTTGTTGACCAGCAGGACGGCATCGGCCGGGCCGTCGGAATGCGGAAAGCTCATTTGCAGCAGGCGGTTGTGTTGCGCGTTGCCGCCGAAGACGGACAGCGCCGCCATGCCCGCGTCCACGATGTTTGGCATATGTATCCCCTTCGGGTTACCGTCCGCCTGCGACACGCGGCCGACGTCTCGGTATTAATCCGGTGTCAGCCACTATAGATGCGGGAAATCGCGGGGGTCTTGAGAGCGCTCAAGGGAAGCGGAGTCTCGCAACTCGGCCTCGGCGCCGATGGCGGCAATCGAGCAATTCACTCTTGCGCCAGTATGCGCAACAAGAAAGCCGTGAACAGGCGCACCTTTTGCGACGGCGTACGCCCGGCCGGGAACACGGCGTGCAGCTCGACCGGCGACGGCGCGTAGTCCGGCAGCACCGCCACCAGCTGCCCGGACGCCAGCTCCGGTCGGACCATCATCCGCGTGAGCCGGGCGATGCCCAGCCCCTCCTTCGCGCAGGCGATGGCCGCTTCGGCGGACGTCAGCAGAAAGCGCGGTTCGATCTTGATCGATTGCGTTTCGCCGCCGCGCGTAAAAGTCCACGGCCAGGCCGTGGTGATGACCGGGCCGACGATCAAATCGTGGTCCTTCAAATCGTCCGGCGTGAGCGGCGCGCCGCGTAGCCGCAGATACGCCGGCGACGCCACCAGCAGCCGCTCCAGCGTTTGCAGCTTCTTCGCGCCGAAGCCGGAATCGGCCATCTGGCCGAAACGGATCGCCACGTCGGCGCCCTCGGCGACCAGGTCGTGCAGGCCGTCGGAGGTGAGGAACTCGATCTTCAGCTGCGGGTGATCCTTCAGGAATTCGGACAGGCGCGGGATCAGGATGCGGATGCAGAGGATGGACGACAGCGCCACCCGCAGCACGCCGCGCAGGCTGTCGACGCCGCGCGCCGATTCGTCGGCCGCTTCCAGGTCGTGCAGCAGCTGCTTGGCCCTTTGCAGAAAAGCGAGGCCCGCTTCGGTCGGCACGATGGCGCGCGTGCTGCGCAACAGCAGCTTGGCGCCCAGCCGCGTTTCCAGCTCGGTGACGATGCGCGACACCGACGGCTGCGACAATCCCAGCTCGCGCGCCGTGGCCGAAAAGCTGCCGCTGTCGGCGGCGCGCACAAACACCTGCAATTCCTGGAAGCGGTCACTCATTTGCGTGGCGAATAGCTGTAGTTCATATTCAGTGGATAGTAACGATAGCACAAATGGCCCAAACTGCAGACTGCATCGCCACTCCGCCAATCAACGTTATGGACTCGCCATGAACCAGCCTCGCTACCCCGCCCGCACCACCGCCCTGATACTGGTCGACGTGCTCAACGACTTCCTCGCCGACGACGGCAAACTGCACGGCATGATCGGCCCGATGCTGGAGCAGACCGACTTGATCGCCCAGCTACAACGGCTGCTGGCCGGCGCGCGCGAAGCGGGCGTGCAGATTTTCTTTGCGCCGCACGGCCAGGATGAACACAGCTTCGACGACGTGCCGCACGTGCACCCGCGCCTGGCGGCCGGCGCGGCCAATCAGGTGTTCTGGAAGGGATCGTACGGCGCCGAATTCTTCCCGCCATTGAAGCCGCGGGCGGGCGAAGTGGTCATCAGCCAGCATCGCATGTTCGACTCCTTCATCGGCACCGACCTCGAACAGCAGCTGCGCGCGCGCGGCATCGACCATGTGGTGCTGGCCGGCCTGACCTCGCACACCTGCGTCGAAGGCACCGGACGCCACGCGCTGGAAGCGGGCTTCCACGTCACCTTCATCAAGGACGGCGTGGCGGAATTCACCGAGCAAGCGCACCGCGCCGCCATCGACATCTCCTACCCGACCTTCGGCCACGCATCGCTGACCGTCGACGAATTCCTGGCCGGCGTGCAGCGGGCTTGATGCCGGCTTGAGTTCGTGCATATCTTCCTCCTTTAGAAGGCGCATAATTCCACGTCAGTCGTGGAGTTCGAATGCCGCTAGCGAGGTGGAGATATGCAGACTTCCCGTTTTGAAGTGCTTGTGATGCAGCATGCAGCTGAGTTGAAAAAGCGTTATGCCGAAGACGGGTCAGATTGGATCGCCCGGCGTCTGTGGTGGCAGCAGCGTATCGTTGAGCTACTCGACACCATGCAGCATTGGCTATCCAAGCTAATCCAAAATCACACGGTGACGCTCTCGCGTTCCATCGCCATCATCGCAGACGATGAGCTGGGGAGTTATGAAGTTCAAGCCGGTGAGATTAACCTGGCGCAGGAGCAGTTGAAAATCTGCCCTGTCAGCGCATTCGTCATCGGCGGCTATGGCCGGGTAGATGTTGATGGCCCTCGCGGCAAGGCGATGCTTCTTCTTTGCGCGACCGACGAATCGGTGAGGGAAGAAACGCGGCTCAAATCCGCCGAGTGGATGCTCGCCAATCCGAAACAGCACCAGCAGCTGGTCCCGCTGACGCAAGGTACTTTCGAGCAGATGTTCGTTGATCTATTTGGCATCAATGAGGGCGGCTGAGATGCTGTTCAACCATCCTACGGCACTCGATCAAAACGCCGTGCTGCACTGGCGCGATCTGTGCGCAAACGGGTTGTCCGTGCAACGCTACGCCAGCCACGCAAGCACGCTTGAATACCTGGCGCCATCGTCATTCTTGCTTGGCGTTCTACCCGCAGGTACAACCCGGCGCGGAATTGATGCCCATTTTGACGCCTGTATCGCTGAAGTGGATTTGTCCGCGATATTCACTTTGATCGCGGCGGCCGAGGCCCGCATACGGCTCGATGCAAGAACGCGCGCGCAAAAAACGGCAAACTCCCTGGCGAAGCGCCTCGCTTTACTTCAATCACACGCCGCTCACGATTGGGAAGTCCCATTGTACGAAGGCGGCATCATCGACGCCTGGAAGGACTATGCGGCGACGCTAAAAACCATGCGGCAGCAAGATCGCGACCGCATCCTGACCGGCATCGGCGGACTGAAAGACGCGCTGCGCGTGCGCCATTGGCTCGCGCACGGCCGCTACTGGACGTTGAAGAAAAACCTCGCCAGCTACCCACCCGCGGCGGTGGCCCGCACTATCGGCACTTTATACAATGCGCTCAACGAGATTGCGGCGCTGGGGAGATTGAGTCCTTTTATTTAATGTCGGTGGATGCGGCGCCAATGGAACCGAGCGGCTTTCAAGCCGCTCCGGCTTTACGCTTCCTTGACGATGATGGAGCCGGCCATTTCTTCGTGGCCGCTGCCGCAGAAGTTATCGCACAAGAAGCCGAACTGGCCGGCCGTATCCGGTTGCAGCTTGACGCGCACGACCTGCCCTTGCAGCAGGTCGGCGCGCACTTTCATTTCCGGGATGGAGAAGCCGTGCGTGAAGTCGATGGCGCGGAATTCCAGCACCACGGCCTCGCCTTTTTTCAGCTCGATCAGATTGGGCGCGTAGCGGAATTTGCGCGCTTCGATTTTGATGACACGCTCCTTCGGCTTCGCGGCGGCCACGCCGGCGCCGGCCATCAGCACCGTTCCCAGTCCCGCCGCCAGCGCCAGCGGCACGCCGACCATGAAGCGTCGTTTCGATGTCTGCATGGCCTATCCTTTCGTGACGGGGAATTCGGTCAGCTGGTAGCCGGCCTGTTTCGCTTCGGCGTCGATCTCGCGGAAGCCCAGTCCCTTGTTCGGCGCGGCCGCGTCGTAGGGCAGCGGCGTGCGCTTGTCCTGCGATCCCGGCGCCGGCAGCGGGAAGATCAGCGACTTGGCCGCGTGGTGCGCGATGTGGCCCGTCATCTGGTGGTTTTCCTGATGAATGTGGCCGTAAAAAACGGTCACGTTCGAATACGGCATCAGCAGCGCGACCGCCTTGTCGCCGTCGCGCGTGGCCCAGTCCCACTTCGGCGCCAGGTCGAACAGCGGCCGGTGCGTCAGCACCACGATGCGGGCGTCGCTGGCGTGTTTCGCCAGGTCGGCCTTCAGCCATTCCAGCTGTTCGTCGCCGATGCGGGCGCCGGGGTCGGACACGTTGTCGAGCGCGATGAAGTGCACGCCCTTGTGGTCGAAGCTGTAGTGCGTCGGGCCGAAATGTTCGATGAAGGCGGCGCCCTTGTCGAGCGAGGCGTCATGCTCGCCCGCCAGAAAATGGATGTCCTTGACGTCGAGCGCCGCCACGATGGTTTTGAATTCGGCCATGCGGCGGCGGCGTTCGGCCGGGTCGTCGGTGGTGTGCGTCAGGTCGCCGGTGAAGACGATGAAGTCCGGCTTGACCTCCAGCGCGTTGACGGCGGCGACGGCTTGGCGCAATGTGTTTTGCGCGTCCGGGTTGGCCGGCCCGCTGTAGCCCCAGTGCGAATCGGACAGCTGGACGAAATAGAAGTCGTCCTGCGCGGCCGCGTGGGCGGCGCCGAATAGTCCCGACATAAAGACGGCGCCGCCGCCGATGGCGCCCAGCCTCAAGAAGTTCCTGCGGTCTAACATGATGTGCTCCTGTGCGTGATTGTTGTGTCGTGCCATAATCGCTGCGATCTTTGGTACCGCTCGCAAGAAGTCAAACCCGGATGACGGCGCAAATATTCCCGCCATTCGATAAATCTTTTTTTGCTCGATGCGGGAATAAAAACGCAGGCCGGCGAGTCTCCCTATTCGGGACTACGATGATGGGTAAGTATTTGGGTGACGACGACAAAACCGCACAGTTCGAGGCGCTGGCCATGCCGCACCTCGACGCCGCCTACAATCTGGCGCGCTGGCTGACGCGCGATCCGCATGCCGCCGACGATCTGGTGCAGGACGCCTATCTGCGCGCCTTCCGCTTCGTCGACAGTTTTCGCGGCGGCGACGCGCGCGCCTGGCTGCTGACCATCGTCCGCAACACTTATTACTCGACGCTGCGCGACACCCACCATGAGCGGGCCGACGTCAGCTTCGAGGAGGATGAACACGGCGCGGCCGATATCGGCGACGGCGCGGCGGACTCGCGCAGCGGCGGCGATCCGGCCCGCATCGCCGCCAGCCGCGACCTCGATAGAACGGTCAACCAGGCGCTGGACCGGCTGCCGCGCGCTTTCCGCGAGGTGCTGGTGATGAAGGAAATGGACGATTTGTCGTACAAGCAAATCGCGCAAGTGGTGAATGTACCGATCGGTACAGTGATGTCGCGCTTGGCGCGCGCGCGCAAGCAGCTGCTGTCATTGCTGACGCGCGATCAGGCAGGAGATCAGGATGGATTGTAATCAGGCGCAGGATTTGATGTCGGCTTATGTCGACGGCGAGCTCGATGCGGCGACCGCGCTGCAAATGGAGCGGCATCTGGCCGGCTGCGCGGCCTGCGAAGCGGCGCTGGCGCAGCAGCTCGAATTGCGCGCGACGATTGCGCAGCAGGCCACGCGCCACAAGGCGCCGCCGCATTTGAAGCACCGCATCCGTGCGGCGCTGGCGCAGCAGCAGCCGCGCCGCCGCGCACCGAGAACATGGCCGTGGGCGTGGATCAATCTCGGCATCGCCGGCGCCAGCACGGCCGCTTTCGCGGTGACGCTGGCGCTGTACCTGGGCCAGCCGTCGGGCGGCGAGCGGCTGGAGCAGGATCTGGTGGCCAGCCATTTCCGCTCGCTGATGCCGGACCACCTGGCCGATGTGGCCTCGACCGACCAGCACACGGTCAAGCCGTGGTTCGCCGGCAAACTCGATTTTTCGCCGCCGGTGGTCGATCTGGCGCAGCAGGATTTTCCGCTGGTCGGCGGCCGGCTCGATTATCTGAACCAGCGCGCCGTGGCGGCGCTGGTGTACCGGCACCGCAAGCACATCATCAATTTATATTTGTGGCCGCAGCGGTCGGCCCATGAAGCCCCGGCTTCCGCGCCGCAGTCCTCGTCGCACCAGGGCTTCCAGCTGCTGCGCTGGAGCGACAAGGGCATGGATTATTCGGCGGTGTCGGACCTGAACGGGCAGGAGCTGGCGCAGTTCGCGCATCTGCTGCAAGCGAAGATCGACGAGTATCCGCCGCAATAAATATCCTATCGACGTCAGGCGGCCTGCTTGACGAACAGCCGCGAGAAGCTCGCCACGCAGGCGATGGCCGACACGCTCGCCGCCAGCACCAGCGCATAGGTGGTGCCGCGCGTGCTCGATAGCGTGAAGCAGTAGGCCACCAGCGCCGCGCCGCTCGACTGCCCGATCAGGCGCGCGGTGGCGACGATGCCGCTGGCGCCGCCGCTGCGTTCCGGCGGCGCGCTGCCCATGATGGCCTTCAAATTCGGCGCCTGGAAGAAGCCGAAGCCGACCCCGCACACCGCCATGCGCCAGCCGATGTCGAACACCGAAGGGTGGGCCGGCATCAAAATCATCGTCACCAGTCCGCCCGACAGCGCCGCCAGGCCGATCCCGCCCAGCAGGCCGGGTGAATAACGGTCGCTCAAGCGCCCCGCGATCGGCGCCATGATCGCGACCAGCACGGCCCATGGCGTCATCAGGAAGCCGGTCTCGATGGGCGAGCGGCCCAGCGTCGTCTCGAAATAAAACGGCAGCGAGACGAAGGCCAGTCCCTGCGCGGCGAAGGTGCACACGGACGTCAGCGCCGACAGCGCGAACAGCGGGCGCTTGAACAGATCGACCGGCAGCATGGGCGCGGCGTGGCCGCGCTGGCGCCGCAGCAGCAGCGCGAAGAAGATGGCCGAGCCGAGCAGCTCGGGCAGCAGCGTGGTCATGGACGCCAGGTGCGCGCCCTCGCCGGCGGCCAGTATCAGCAGGCCGAAGGCGCCGACGTTGAACAACGCCGTCAGGCCGTCGACGTGGTGGCTGGCGCGCGGCGTCAATGGCAGCACGCGGCGGCCCAGCATGACGGCGACCACGCCCAGCGGCACGTTGATCGCGAACAGCCATGGCCAGGTGGCCGTGGCCAGGATCAGCGAGGCCGCCGTCGGGCCGACCGCGAACGCCACCGCCACCACCAGCGCGTTGGTGCCGAAGCCGCGCCCCAGCAAGCGCTTGGGGTAGATCACGCCCAGCATCGCGCTGTTGACGCCCATGATGGCGGCCGCGCCGACGCCCTGGAACAGCCGCGCCACCACCAGCGACGGCAGCGACCACGCCATCGCGCAGGCCAGCGACGCCGCTGTAAACAGCAGCAGGCCGGCCAGGCACACGCGCCGGTAGCCGATGATTTCGCCCAGCGCGGCGAACGGCAGCAGCGTGGCGACCATCGCCAGCTGGTAGACGTTGACGATCCAGACCGAGGCCGCCGGCGTCGTGTGCAGCTGCGCGGCGATGGCCGGCAAGGCGGTGTTGGCGATGGCGGTATCGAGCGAGGCCATGCCGACACCGATCGCCACCGACAGGATGGCCCAGCGCCGCGCGTCGGGCGGCAGACCGTCGCCGGGCGCGTCGAGGGAAGCGCGGTCGGCTAGGGCTGCGGCGGGCTGCTGGGACATGGGAATTCCGATGATGGCTGTGCGAAGTCCTCTATTGTCCCGTAAAACGGCCGGCCTTGCAGGCGTCGGCGAGAACATTAATTTTTCGTTATCGGCGCCAGGCACGGGCGGCGCCGGGCCGGCGCGCGCGGCCCGCCAAGGGAATTCCCCCCTGGCGCCGATTTCAACGATAATGTTGGCATGACGGCGCCGGCCCGCGCATGGGCATCGATATATGCACAGATATATGCACAGATAGATGAGAATGCAGGCCGGCCGCGCCCTTCCCGCTTTGGACGCCTTGAACTATAAGATACATGACTCAACTGACTATCATCGTCGCGATGGACGCGAACCGCGGCATCGGCATCGCCAACACGCTGCCGTGGAAGCTGGCCGAAGACATGGCGCATTTCAAGCGCCTGACCACCGGCCATCCGATACTCATGGGCCGCAAGACTTTCGATTCCATCGGCCGCCCGCTGCCGGGCCGTCGCAATATTGTCATTACGCGCAACGCGGACTGGCGCCATGACGGCGTGGAGACGGCCGGCTCGCTGACCGCGGCGGTCGAGCTGCTCGATGAGCCGCAAGCCTTCATCATCGGCGGCGCCGAAATTTATGGGCAGTCGCTGGACCTGGCCGACCGCTTGATCGTCACAGAAATCAAGCACACTTATAACTGCGACGCTTTTTTTCCGGCCATCGCGGCGGACCAGTGGCAGGAAGCGGAGCGCGAGGAAGCGTCGTCGCCGCAGGCCGGCCTCGATTACGCCTTCGTGACTTACCGGCGCAGGCTGATGGCCTGCTAAAAAACGGCAAACACGCTGTCATACCGCTGTAATACCGCTGTAATACGGTGTCAGATTATCGAAGTCAAAGCGGGTGCGGCCGGCAATCCGACAGCGCGACAGGAAAGCCCGCGATTTTTTGTGATTTTTTCCCAGAGCGCCGCCATTTCTGCGAGAATCCCGTTCTTGTTTTTTTTTGGTGCGTCGCCGTTGACGACGTCCCGCCCGCCCCTTTGAGCCGACCGGCCGCAGGGGGCGCTCTTCTATTTGGAGACATCCATGAAGTTCCGCTTCCCCATCGTCATCATTGACGAGGATTTCCGTTCCGAGAACACGTCCGGCCTGGGCATACGTGCGCTGGCCGACGCCATGGAAAAAGAAGGCATGGAAGTGCTGGGCGTGACCAGCTACGGCGACCTGTCGCAATTCGCGCAGCAGCAGTCGCGCGCGTCGGCCTTCGTGCTGTCGATCGACGATGAGGAATTCGGCACCGGCTCGGTCGAGGACACCGAGCACGCGCTCAAATCGCTGCGCGCCTTCGTCGAAGAAATCCGCTACAAGAACGCCGACATCCCGATCTACCTGTACGGCGAAACGCGCACCTCGCGCCACATCCCGAACAACATCCTGCGCGAACTGCATGGCTTCATCCACATGTTCGAGGACACGCCGGAATTCGTCGCCCGCCACATCATCCGCGAAGCCAAGTCCTACCTGGACGGCCTGTCGCCACCCTTCTTCCGCGCGCTGGTGCACTACGCGAACGACGGCTCCTACTCGTGGCACTGCCCCGGCCACTCCGGCGGCGTGGCGTTTTTGAAGTCGCCGATCGGCCAGATGTTCCACCAGTTCTTCGGCGAGAACATGCTGCGCGCCGACGTCTGCAACGCCGTCGAGGAACTCGGCCAGCTGCTCGACCACACCGGCCCGGTCGCCGCCTCCGAGCGCAACGCCGCCCGCATCTTCAACGCCGACCACTGCTACTTCGTCACCAACGGCACCTCGACCTCGAACAAGATGGTCTGGCACTCGACGGTGGCGCCGGGCGACATCGTCGTGGTCGACCGCAACTGCCACAAGTCCATCCTGCACTCGATCATCATGTGCGGCGCGATCCCGGTGTTCCTGATGCCGACCCGCAACCACCTGGGCATCATCGGTCCGATCCCGCTGGAAGAGTTCACGATGGAGAGCATCCAGCGCAAGATCGACGCCAACCCGTTCGCGCGCGAAGCCAAGAACAAGAAGCCGCGCATCCTGACCATCACCCAGTCGACCTACGACGGCGTGGTCTACAACGTGGAAACCCTGCGCGAAATGCTCGACGGCCGGATCGACACGCTGCACTTCGACGAAGCGTGGCTGCCGCACGCCACCTTCCACGACTTCTACAAGAACATGCACGCGATCGGCAAGGACCGCCCGCGCGCCAAGGAGTCGATGATCTTCTCGACCCAGTCGACCCACAAGCTGCTGGCCGGCCTGTCGCAGGCCTCGCAGGTGCTGGTGCGCGAATCGGAGTCGGTCAAGCTGGACCGCGACGCCTTCAACGAGGCTTACCTGATGCACACCTCGACCTCGCCGCAGTACTCGATCATCGCCTCGTGCGACGTCGCCGCGGCCATGATGGAGGCGCCGGGCGGCACCGCGCTGGTCGAGGAATCGATCTTCGAGGCGCTCGACTTCCGCCGCGCGATGAAGAAAGT
>NZ_JANXMI010000325.1 GCF_025354735.1 Rugamonas sp. | reverse complement strand
TCGAACACCAGGTGGTGCAGGCCGGTGCCGTCCGAGGTGTCGCCGATGTACATGCCGGGGCGCTTGCGCACCGCTTCCAGGCCTTCCAGGATTTGGATGGAGGAGGCGCCGTACTCTTCGCTCGGGGCCGGAACTGCCGGGACTGGATTCTCTTCTGGGATGGCGGACATGGACTGCTTTCTCAAATAACGAATTACTGGGAATTTCAAAATACCGCGACGCCGCCCCGGGACTGCGGGCGGCGTGCGCTCACTTCAGGATTGCTTAGATGCGCATCGGCATGACGACGTATTTGAAGTCGGCGTTGTCGGGGATCGAGATCAGCGCCGACGAATTGGAGTCGCCCAGCGCGATGTTGACCTGGTCGCACTTGAGGTTGTTGAGCACGTCGAGCAGGTAGGTGACGTTGAAGCCGATGTCGACGCTGTCGCCGCCGTAGTCGATTTCCAGTTCTTCGACGGCTTCTTCCTGGTCGGCGTTGGTCGAGCTGATTTTCATGCTGCCCGGCGTCATGATGCAGCGCACGCCCTTGAACTTGTCGCTGGTCATGATGGCGGCCCGTTGCAGCGAGCGCAGCAGCTCATCGCGGCCTATGGTGAATTCGTTTTTATAGCCTTTCGGGATGACCCGCGTGTAGTCGGGGAACTTGCCCTCGACCAGCTTGGAGATCAGCTCGATGTCGGCGAAGGTCAGCTTGACCTGGTTGGCCGCGATGTCCAATTGCACCGGCTCGTCGTTTTCTTCGAGCAGGCGTTGCAGTTCGATGATGGTCTTGCGCGGGATGATGACTTCCTGGCGCTCGAACGATTGCTCCGTCTCCACCTGGCAGAAGGCCAGGCGGTGGCCGTCGGTGGCCACGGCGATGACCTTGTTGCCGTCCAGGACCAGCAGCAAGCCGTTCAGGTAGTAGCGGATGTCCTGCTGGGCCATCGAAAAGTGGACCATGTTGAACAGGTGCTTGAGCGTCTTCTGCGGCAGCGTGACGGTGGCGTTGTAGCTCTCGGCCTGTTGCACGGTCGGGAATTCCTCGGCGGCCAGGGTTTGCAGCGCGAAGCGCGATTTGCCGGTCTGCACGGTCAGGCGCTTGTTGAGCAGCGTCATCGTCACGTCGCCCGATTCCGGCAGCGCGCGCAGGATGTCGAGCAGCTTGCGGGCCGCCACAGTGGTGCCGGCCACGTCGGCGCCGGAACCGATGTTGGCGTTGGTCGTGATCTGCACTTCGGTGTCGGTCGACAGGAAGGACACGCTTTCGCCTTCCTTGCGTATGAGGATATTGGCCAGAATCGGCATGGTGTGCCGACGCTCGACAATACCGCTCACGATTTGCAGCGGTCGCAGCAGCGTATCACGGGTGGTTTTGACCAATTGCATATTTATCCTCAATAGTAAAATTCGTAAAATTCAACGATACATATTTAACAATGGATGCCTCGTGAGCAGCCTGTCGGGTGGTCCGGGCGATTTGCCAAATCATAAAGGCAAACCGGCGTCCAGACCAGCCCCTTGCGGGGTGCCAGCGAGCGCAGCGCCGCCGAAGCGCCGGCGCTGCCGCTTCGGGGCGACGCTGCTCAACCTTTGAGCGTCTGCTCCAGCACGTGCAGCTCGTGGTTGCACTCCGGGTTCTTGGTGCGGTCGAGGGCGATCTTGCGCACCGCGTGCAGCACGGTGGTGTGGTCGCGGCCGCCGAACAGCTCGCCGATTTCCGGCAGGCTCTTCTGCGTCAACTCCTTGGCCAGATACATGGCGATCTGGCGCGGCCGCGCGATGTTCGCGGGGCGGCGCTTCGAATACATGTCGGCGACCTTGATGTTGAAGAAGTCGGCCACCGTCTTCTGGATGTTTTCCACCGAAATCTGGCGGTTCTGCACCGACAGCAAGTCCTTCAGCGCTTCCTTGACGATGTCGATCGTGATGTCTTTGCCGTGGAAACGCGAGTACGCCAGAATCTTGCGCAGCGCGCCTTCGAGCTCGCGCACGTTCGAGCGCAGGTGCTTGGCGACAAAAAAGGCCACGTCGTCCGAGAAGGTCACGCCTTCCTGCTTGGCTTTTTTCAGCAGGATGGCGACCCGCATTTCCAGTTCCGGCGGTTCGATGGCCACCGTCAGGCCGGAGTCGAAGCGCGAGATCAGGCGGTCGTCCATGCCCGTGATTTCCTTCGGATAGGTGTCCGAGGTGATGATGATCTGCTTCTTGGCCGCGATCAGCGCTTCGAACGCGTAGAAGAATTCTTCCTGGGTGCGGCTTTTGCCGCCGAAGAACTGGATATCATCGATCAGCAGCATGTCGAGCGAATGATAGTAGTGCTTGAAATCGTCGAAACCCTTGCGCTGGTAGGCCGTCACCACGTCGCGCACATATTGCTCGGCGTGGATGTAGCGGATCTTGGCGCCCGGCTGGTCGGCCATCACCTGGTTGCCGATGGCGTGGATCAAGTGGGTTTTACCGAGGCCGACGCCGCCGTAGAAGAACAGCGGGTTGTACGACACGCCCGGATTGTTGGCCACCTGGATCGCGGCGGCGCGGGCCAGCTGGTTGGCCTTGCCGGTCACGAAGCTGTCGAAGGTCAGGTCGGTGTTGATGCGGCTCTGCTCGCGGCGCGGCGCGGTCGAGGCCGGCAGTTCCGGCACGCTGGGCACCGGGTCGGCCATGCGCGCGTTGCCGCTCGGCACGCCGCCGTTGGTGTCCGGCACCGGCGTCACCGAGGCCGGCTTTTTCGGCGCCGACAGGCGCGGGTCGAGCACGAACTGCACTTCGGTCGGCGCTTCCCAATACTGGCAGGCCAGCGCCGTGATGCGGCTGGCGAACTGGGTCTTGACCCAGTCCAGCTTGAAGCGGTTGGGAGCGGCCAGGCGCAACTTGCCGCCCTCGTAATCGAGGGGGATGAGCGGTTTTATCCACGCGCTGAATTGTTGCGGCGTCAGCTCCAGCTCCAACTGCGCGGAACAGGTCTGCCAGAAATTGTCCATGAATCGTCTACTGTGAAAAGGTGTGGGAGGGCGTATCGATACTGCCCCCGGCGCGCCGTTTTTGCGGCATTGCGACGCAGGGGCTCGCCACACGTAACGCGCTATTCTACTCTCGCCGGGCAAAGTTATCCACAGGCACGATGCTTATTTTCACGCCACCGGGGCGGCCGAAAAGCCCTGCCGGGTGCATCCAGTGCGAACTGCTTATTGACAAGCGGGACCGAAATGCCGATAATTCAGGGTTCCCCGCCCGTATTCCGTGTTTATTCACTTGTACGTCAATATGGAGTAAGCGTGGATATCAGCGGGCGATGAGATGGACCCAGCTTGTGCCGGAGCGTTGGCATGGGTGCGCGAAATGTCATTGGCACCAAAAACTGACGGGACGTCAAACCCGATTTTGCATTTTTTTTGCTTTTTAGCGAGACCAACATGAAACGTACTTACCAACCTTCCGTAGTGCGCCGCAAGCGCACGCACGGCTTCCGCGCTCGTATGGCCACCCGTGGCGGCCGTGATGTGCTCAACGCACGTCGCGCCAAAGGCCGCAAGCGTCTGGCTGTATAAGCCAGCTGCTCTTGCCCGCTGATCGCGTGGACAGCTGTATTTCTAACGGCTCGACAGGCGAAGGTTCCCACGACTTCGCGCGCGTTCGGCGTATCGTTAAAACGGATGAATTTTCATCCGTTTTTCGTTTGCGCCCGGCGCAAAAATCGGCGCACTTTGTGCTGTACACCCGTTTGAACGAATTGCCGCATGCGCGGCTGGGCGTCGTGGTGGCCAAGCGCTTTGCGCCGCGCGCGGCCACGCGCAACACGATCAAGCGCGTCACGCGCGAGCTGTTCCGGACCACCGGCCTGCCCGCCATCGATTGCGTGGTGCGCCTGGCGCGCCCGGTCAACAGCAAGGACGGCCCGGCCACCACCGCGCAGCTGAAGGCGCAACTGCGCCTGGAGCTGGCGCGGCTGTTCGCGTCGCAGAACGGCAAGGCCGCCGCCACGCTGGCGCCGCCCTACGTGCCGGTCACGCCCGCCGTCGCCAGAGCGTTGGCGAAGCAGGACGCGGCGCGCAAGGTGGCGATGAAGGCGGCCAAGGCGGCAGCCAAGTCCGGGGCCAAGCCCGCGCTCAAGCCGGCCGCCCGGTCCGTGCCGAAAGCTCGGGCCAAGGCCGTCGCGCCGGATTCGTCCGACGCATCGTCCGACGCATCGACCGACGCGCCGGCCGACATTAAAACCGAGTCCCGGATTCCTCCCGCAGCGCCATGAGCACACTGCTGACCTTCCTGTTGCGCGCCTATCAGCTGACGATCAGTCCGCTGATGCGGCCGAGTTGCCGCTTCCATCCCAGCTGCTCGAACTACGCGCTCGAAGCGATCAAGGTGCATGGCGCGGCGCGCGGCGGCTGGCTGGCGGCGCGCCGCGTGTGCCGATGCCATCCGTGGAACGACGGCGGCGTCGACCTGGTGCCGCCCGCCAAGACGAGTAATTCCCCTACGACCGCTTGCGGTTGCAACCACTCCTGATAAATGCCCTAATGGATATCAATAAACGTACCATCCTGTGGATCGTGTTTGCGCTTTCACTGTTCATGCTGTGGAACAACTGGCGCGTGTCGACTGGCCAACCGTCCATGTTCGCACCGGCACCGCTGGTGAAAGCGGCCCCGAACGCGCCGTCGGCCCTGCCGAACGCCGGCGCCACGGCCGTCGCCACCGCCACCCCGGGCGCCGCCGGCGCCGCACCGTTCAAGAGCGAGCGCATCACCGTCACCACCGACGTCATGAAAGCCGACATCGACACCCTGGGCGGCACCATCGTGCGCCTGGAGCTGTTGCAGTTCAAGGACGGCGTCGACGCCACCAAGCACCAGGTGCTGTTCGACAAGGAAGCCAACAACGTCTACCTGGCCCAGACCGGCCTGGTCGGCGCGGCCGACCTGCCCAACCACACCACCGGCTTCACCGCCCTGCCGGGCGTGCGCACGCTGGCCGACGGCAATCAGGTGCAACTGGTGCTGGAAGCGACCCAGGGCGGCGTCAAGCTGACCAAGACCTTCACCTTCAAGCGCGGCGACTACGTCATCGGCGTGCGCCACGACGTCGCCAACGTCGGCGACAAGCCGGTCGCGCCGCAGCTGTATCTGCAGCTGGAACACGACGGCAATAAGCCGGCCACGGACACCCGCTTCAACAGCAGCTTCACCGGCCCGGCCCTGTACACCGACGCCGGCAAGTACGAAACGCTGAAGTTCGACTCGCTGGGCAAGGCCGCCGACGAAGCGGAAAAAACCGGCAAGCCGATGGTGCAGGACCATCCCGTGAAGGCCGACAACGGCTGGATCGCGATCTCGCAGCACTTCTTCGTGTCGGCCTTCGTGCCGCAAGACAAGCTGACGCGCGAAATCTTCACCAAGCGCGTCGACACCAACGTCTACGCCATCGGCACCGTGCAGTCGCTGGGCACGATCGCGCCGGGCGCCACCGTGTCGAACACGGCCGAGCTGTATTCGGGACCGCAGGAATCGCAGCTGCTGGAAAAAGTGGCGCCGGGCATGGTGCTGGTCAAGGACTACGGTTACCTGGCCATCATCGCCAAGCCCATCTTCTGGATCATGGAACAGATCCACGGCGCGCTGGGCAACTGGGGCTGGACCATCATCGCCTTCACGGTGCTCATCAAGCTGGCCTTCTTCCCGCTGTCGGCGGCCGGCTACAAGAGCATGGCCAAGGTCAAGCTGGTGACGCCGAAGATGCAGGCCATCCGCGAGCGCCACAAGGGCGACCCGGCCAAGATGAACCAGGCCACGATGGAACTGTACAAGACCGAGAAGATCAACCCGCTGGGCGGCTGCCTGCCGATCCTGGTGCAGATGCCGGTCTTCATCGCGCTGTACCGCGTGCTGCAGGCGTCGGTGGAAATCCGCAACGCGCCGTGGATAGGCTGGATCACCAACCTGACCGCGCCGGACCCGTACTTCATCCTGCCGGTGCTGTACGCGATCTCGATGTTCATCACCACCAAATTGAATCCGGCCCCGGCCGATCCGATGCAGGCCAAGATGATGTTGTTCATGCCGCTGGCGTTCTCGGTGATGTTCTTCTTCTTCCCGTCCGGCCTGGTGCTGTACTGGGTCGTCAACAACGTGCTGTCGATCCTGCAGCAGTACGTGATCTCGAAGAAATTCGCCCCGGCCGCCGCCGCCGCGTAAGCTGACCAAGCTGTTGCAAAAAAGCCCGTGCCGAGCGCGGGCTTTTTTTATTTCGCCCCGCTCATTTAGAATGCTCCCATGAATCTCGATTCCTCCCCCATCGCCGCCATCGCCACCGCACCGGGGCGCGGCGGCATCGGCGTCGTGCGCGCCTCCGGCAAGAATCTGCAAGCGCTGATGACGGCGCTGTTCGGTGCCACCACGCTGCAGCCGCGCCACGCCACCTATCTGCCGTTCAAGCAGGCCGACGGCGGCCTGATCGACCAGGGCATCGCCATCCACTTCAAGGGACCGCAGTCCTACACGGGCGAAGACGTGCTGGAACTGCAAGGCCACGGCGGCCCCATCGTGCTGCAACTGTTGCTGGCGCGCGTGCTCGAAGCGGGCGCCGCCATCGGCCTGCGGCTGGCCGAGCCGGGCGAATTCACGCGCCGCGCCTACCTGAACGACAAGCTCGACCTGGCGCAGGCCGAGGCCGTGGCCGACCTGATCGACGCCTCCACCGAGGCGGCGGCGAAATCGGCCTCGCAATCGCTGTCGGGCGCGTTCTCGAAGACGGTCAACGCGCTGGTCGACGGCGTCACCGGCTTGCGCATGCTGGTCGAGGCCACGCTCGATTTCCCGGAGGAGGAAATCGACTTCCTGGAAAAATCGGACGCCCGCGGCCAGCTGGCCGCCATCGTCGAATCGCTCGAGCGCGTGTTCCGCCAGGCGGCCCAGGGCGCGCTGCTGCGCGAAGGCTTGAACGTGGTGCTGGTCGGCCAGCCCAACGTCGGCAAGTCGTCCCTGCTCAACGCGCTGGCCGGCGCCGACGTCGCCATCGTCACGCCGATCGCCGGCACCACGCGCGACAAGGTCACCGAGACGATACAGATCGAAGGCATCCCGCTGAACGTGATCGACACGGCCGGCATCCGCGCCCTCGACGACGGCGTCGACCTGGTCGAGCGCATCGGCATCGAACGCACCTGGGGCGAAGTGGGCAAGGCCGACGTCATCCTGCATTTGCTCGACGCCGACCACGGCCCCTCGCGCGCCGACGAGGCCATCGTCGCCGCCTTCCCGCCCGGCGTGCCGGTGCTGCGGATCTGGAACAAGATCGATTTGTCGGGCCACAAGCCGGCCGTCGAAGCCATGCCCGACGCCACCCACGTCTACTTGTCGGCGCACGAGCAGATCGGCATCGACCTGCTGCGCGCCGAGCTGCTGCGCATCGCCGGCTGGCAGCAGACGGGCGAGTCGCTGTACCTGGCGCGCGAGCGGCATTTGATCGCGCTGAAAAACGCCGGCGGCCACCTGGCCCGCGCCGGCGAGCACGCGGCCCAGAACGACCAGTCGCTGGACCTGTTCGCCGAGGAGCTGCGGCTGGCCCAGCTCCAGCTGTCGAGCATCACCGGCGCGTTTTCGTCGGACGATTTGCTGGGCGTGATCTTCAGCCGTTTTTGCATCGGAAAATAAAGCGGGCGAGGCCGCTGCCGCTGGGATGGCAGGCGGTATACTGCGGCCTTTTCCGTCCAACCAGGATTCCCCATGAGCGCCTTCCCTCCCTGCCCGCAGTGCAGTTCCGAATTGACTTACGACGACGGCGGCCAGCTGGTCTGCCCTGAATGCGGCCATGAATGGAGCGCACAGTCGGCCGAGGCGGCCGAGGCGGCCGACGGCGCCAAGGTCTACCGCGACGCGGCCGGCAATGTGCTGCAAGACGGCGACACCGTCACCGTCATCAAGGACTTGAAATTGAAGGGTTCGGGCGGCACCGTCAAGATGGGCACCAAGGTCAAGAACATCCGCCTGGTCGACAGCGACCACGACATCGACTGCAAGATCGACGGCTTCGGCGCCATGAGCCTGAAATCGGAATTCGTCAAAAAAGTGTAGGCGACGGTCCGCGCCACGCGCCACGTATCGAGCCCGCTGCCTGCCCGGCCAGCGGGCTTTTTTGTGCCCGGAATGGGCGCCGATGCTATCGGCGCCCGCTTTCCCATAAAAAAATATTTCATCGTGCACGGCTGCGGCGCAGCCCCGGTCTAAGTGTATGCTGATGAGCAAGCGGGCCGCAATTGGCGGTGCGGCGGACCCGCTCAATGGCGCCTAAACTGCGATGAGGGACGGCCATGGCGGCCCGCCGCCGCGTGTCATCGCCGCCACAGGCGGCGGGCCTTTGACAATTATCATGCCCGCGATATTCCGCTGAAGTAACCTTGCTACGAGACTGGATGGACTGCCGGGAAAGGAAGGAATCTTGGAACCGATACAAGAGAGCGTGCCGGAAGAGCGGCCCAGCGGCGCGCCGCCGGAGATGCCGCCTGCTGTCCGCACGCGCAAAATATTGCCGCCGAAAGGGGCTTGCTGGTATTGCGACAAGCCACTCGACAGCGTGCGCCGTTTCTGCGGCAAGGAATGCGCCGACGCCTTCGATGAAGAAGATCTGTACACGCGCTGACGCCGCCGCCGCGCGATGCCGCGCTGGCCGCCGCTCACACAGCGGGCCGGCGCCGGCCGCTCAGAGCGCCGGCGTCAGGGCTTCGAGCGCGCCTTCGAAATCAAACTCATGGGCCGCCGCCGCCACCGCCTGGTAGCGCTCCACGCCCAGGCTGGCCGCCAGCACGGTGGCCGATTGTTCCAGCACATCGATCGCCTCGCCATCCCCGTCGAATAACAGTTGCGCCAGCCGGCGCAGCAGCACCGGCGTGGCCGGCGGCGGCGGCGACTGATGTGGCTGCTGTTCCTGTCCCTCAGTCTCGTCGGCGTGCGGCGGCAGCAATTCGTCGATGCGGTCCAGCAGCTCGCGCAGCGCCTCGCCCAGCCGCGCCAGACTGGCTTCGGCCGCCACCGACGGTCGCGCCAGTTCCGACTCCAGTTCCAGCGCCTGCGCATGCACGGCGTGCGCGCCTATCATGCCGGCCGCGCCCTTGAGCGTGTGGGCCAGGCGCCAGGCCAGCGCCGCGTCGCCCAGGGTCAGCTGCTGGCGCATGCGCGTGACGGCGGCCTGATAGTCGTGACGGAAGCGCTTGAGTAGTTGCAGATACAGCGCGCGGTCGCCCATCAGCCTGGTCAGGCCTTCGTCGGTGGCGAGCGTGGCGAGCGGCGGGACGCTATCGCGGAGAGGGTGCATGGCGGTTCCTGGAGCGCGGGACGGTGGAAGCGCTACGATAGCAGAGCTCGACGCAGTTGTCCTGCCACAACCGTCGGCGCCGCCGCGCCTATTGCGTCGTGAACGACCAGTTGCGCGTGACGGCCACGCCGTCGACCTGGCCGGAGAACGCGACGTCGTAGGTGGTGGCCGCGGCCAGCACCGCCAGCGGGATGATGGCGGCGGCCGAGAGCGGCGTTTCGCTGTCGACGTCGTGGCTCAGCTGGCGCACCGCCAGGTTGGCGCCGCCGGCGTGCGCGCGCACGGTGAAGCTTTGCACCGTCAGCGTGCCGGTGATGTTGGCGTGCACGCTGATCGGATAGCCGACCTGGTTTTGTCCCGGCACCGGGTCCGGCGTTTCGTTATCGCTCAGGAAGCTGGTCGGCACCATGGTCTGGCCGGCGACAGGATAATTGACCAGCGTGCCGCTGCCGATGCCGGGACCGTAGCCGTTGCTGGCGGCCAGGTCGCAGGTGAAATAAGTGTAGCCGCCGCTGGCGGTGGCGGCGCCGGCGCCGGCCTCCTTGAACACCGGCTCGAAGATGACGAAGCGGTGGTAAATGGCCGCCACCAGCTCATCGGCCTGGTAAAAGCCGGACGTGTTGGACGTGGCCGAGATCACTTCGCCGTAAGCGTAGGGCTTGACCAGCGCATAGCCGGCGGCGGCCAGCCGGTCCGCCAGCTGGGCGCCGGTGTAGCCGGGCGCGCCGGGCGTCTGATCGTGGCTGACCGTGTTGTTCAGACGCAGATAGCTGGCGTGGCCCTGGGCCACCGTGTCGAGCTGGGCGTTGCGCGCCAGCAGGGGCAGGCCGACCATCGCGCGCCGGTAGTTGAACCAGTTGTAGCCGTCGGTGGCGGTGGCGCCGGTGCTCGCCGGCGCGCCGGGCAACTGGGTCAGCGAGGCCGGCGGCGTCGCCGTGACGACGGTGCTGGCCGGGTTGTTGTCGCCGCCGCCGCAGGCCGACAGCAGCGCCGTCACTAAGAGCAGGGGAAGTAAGCAGCGTGAGGCCATGGAATGCTCCTGTCGATATCGGTCTGGCGTGGAGGGCCTAACGGATGAGCCATGAGCCGATTCTAAGCCAGATTGCATTGATGTAGCGCTATGTAGACTTGATACAGAACCAGGGTGGCGGACCAAAGCGCGCGGCGGCGGGTAAAATGGCCGGGCTCCCGCCGGGCGCCGCGTTTCCATCGCCGTATTTTTGATTGCCGCCACCGATGTCCATCCTGCACCCGCGTCTCGCGCGCGCCAAGTTCGCCCTGCCCAGCGCCGTCACCCTGCTGTCGATCGCCTGCGGCTTCGCCAGCATCGTCATGTCGGTCGACAACGCCGTCGTCGGCAATCCCGGCGACTACCGCATGGCCGCCGCGCTGCTGGTGCTGGCCGGCGTGTTCGACGCGCTCGACGGCTACGTCGCCCGCGCCACCGGCACCAGTTCCGATTTCGGCATGCAGCTCGATTCGATCGCCGACGTGATGAATTTCGGTTGCGCGCCGGCCGTGCTGCTGTACTGCTACGGCTTCGTGCAGCTGGGCGCGCACCAGCCGGCCATGCTGCTGCGCGTGGGCGGCATCGCCAGCTTCTTTTTCGTCGCCTGCGGCGCGATGCGCCTGGCCCGCTTCAACGTCAACGTCGGCCGCACCGACCCGCGCTATTTCGTCGGCATGCCGATTACGGCCGGCGCCGCCTGCGTGGCGTCGGTGGTGGTGGCGTGGCCGGCGCCGGCGGCCACCGTGTGGCAGGCCGGCCTGCTGGCGCTGCTGCTGGTCGGCGTCGGCAGCCTGATGGTGTCGACGCTGCGCTTCCCCAGCTCCAAGCAGAGCAAGAGCTGGGGCGCGCTGGCGCTGCTGGTGGTCAACGTCGGCTTGCTGGCCTGGCTGCAAACGCGGTATTTCGCGCTGTTCTTCGCGCTCTACATCGTCGTCACGCTGGCGCTGAACCTGGCGTGGCTGCGCGGCTGGCGCGGCATCGCGCCGCCGCGGGTCTACACGGATTGACGGGCCGGCGCGCATGCGGCCCGCCGCGTTAAGGCAGGTCAGGCCACTTCATGGCCGCGCGCGGCGCGCAGGATCTCGAACCACTGGCTGCGGCTGAGCGAAAACTGCGTCGCCCGCACGGCGTCGGCGATGGCTTCGATGCGGCCGCTGCCGGTCAGCGGCAAGGGCTTGCATGGCAGTTGCATGATCCAGGCGTAGGCCACGCTGGCGAACGATTGTCCGACCTCCTCGGCGACCTGGCCGATCACCGCGCGCAGCCGTTCGCCGGCCTGGTCGCCGCCCTTGAACAGCTGGCCGCCGGCCAGCGGCGACCAGATCATCGGCGCCACGCCCAGATCCTGCAAGCCGTCGAAGGTTTCATCGAACAGCGGCGCCGTGCACAGCGGCGAGAATTCGACCTGGTTCGTCACCAGTGCGATGCGGCGGTGCAGGCTCTCGAACTGGTGGCGGCTGAAATTGGAAACGCCGAAATGCAGCACCTTGCCGTCGCGCCGCAGCCGGCCGAAGGTGTCGGCCACTTCATCGAAATCCATCAGCGGATCGGGACGGTGGATCAGCAGCAAGTCCAGGCGGTCGGTGCCGAGCTGGCGCAGCGAGTGCTCGACCGAGGCGACGATGTGCCCGGCGCTGGTGTCGTAATGCTGGATGGTGTGCGCGGGCCGCGCATCCGACAGCAGCTTGATGCCGCACTTGCTGACGAGCTGCATGCGCGCGCGCAGCGACGGTTGCGCCGCCAGGGCCGCGCCGAACACGGCTTCGACGCCGTAGCCGCCGTAGATGTCGGCATGGTCGAAGCTGCTCACGCCCAGCGCCAGGCACTGTTCAAGGAAGTCGACGCGCTGCGCCACCGTCATATTCCACTCGTTCATGCGCCACATGCCGGCGACGATGCGCGACAGCCGCGGTCCTTGCGCGCTGGTGGGGAGGGAGGGGCAAGTCAGGTCGGAGGAGGCTGCGGTCATGGCGGGCTTTCGGCGCGAAGTGATAAGGGGGAGGCCGCCGGAGCGGCGGCGACGCTGATTATAACGACTAGCCCGCCGTCGCGGCGGCCGGCGCGGGCCTGAAATTTTCCGTTAGATGATGATTTCAAGCACTACTTTATTGTATGATCGCCAAGGTCCTGCACGGTTGCAGCGTCACACCGCAGTACCGTTGCTGCACGATGGAGGAGTTTCGTGGGTTTTTTCTCATTTTTAAAACGCAAGTCGGCACCGCCGGCCACCACGCCATCGGCCCCGCCGGCCGCCGCGACAGCCGCCGCGCCCGTGGCGGCCGCCCATCCGGTCGCCGTCATCCTGGTGCGCAGTGAAATCGTCGACCAGCGCCTGCGCCTGTGCGGCTACCGCTTCGGCGCGCCGTCCGACAGCAGCCGCCACGCGCTGCCCGAGGCGCTGTTCTTCGACGCGCTGGCCGCCACCGGCCTGGCCGAGTTCGCCCAGCGCCGCGTGGCCCTGGTGCCGATCAGCGCGGACGCCGTGCTGTTCCAGCGCCACCTGCCGGTGGCCGCGCCGCACACCATCTTCGTGCTCGAACGGGGCCACACCACGCTGGACCCGGCGCAGCTGGCCGCCCGCATGAGCGCGCTGCGCGCCAGCGGCGCCCAGGTCGCGCTGCACGGCGTGACGCTGGCGCCGGCCGACGCGCCGCTGCTGGCCGTCTGCGAGGTCGCCGTGCTGAACCTGAACGAGCACACGGTGGCCGAATTCCAGAACCTGACGCGCCAGTTGCGCGCCGCCCATCCGGCCCTCAAGCTGCTGATCGGCGGCATCGATTCGTGGGACGAGCAGCGCATGTGCGCGGCCTTCGGCGGCGATTACTTCATGGGACACTTCCTGGTCACCAACGACAAGGTCGATCCCGACGCCAAGATCGACCAGAGCCGCGTGACCTCGATAGAACTGCTCAACCTGCTGCGCATGGATGCCGAGCTGTCCGACATGATCGAGGTGGCCAAGCGCGATCCCGGCATGACCTTGCAGGTGCTGCAGTGGGCCAACGCGCCGATCAACGGCCAGAGCAGCAAGGTGACGAGCTTGCACCAGGCCTTCATGGTGCTGGGCCGCAACCAGCTGTACCGCGGGTTGACGGTGTCGATGTTCCGCCTCGGCGGCGGCGGCAACCGCGACCGCGACGAGGTGCTGCTGGAAGTGGCGCTGACGCGGGCCCGTTTCCTGGAGCTGGCGTCGGCCGGGAGCTTGTCGCAGGTGCAGCGCGACGAACTGTTCCTGGTCGGCCTGCTGTCGCTGTTCGACGTGCTGATGGGGGTGTCGCTGGCGACCATCCTCGACAAGATGCACCTGTCGGACGAAATCCGCGAGGTGCTGCTGAAAAGCGAAGGGCCGTACGCGCCCTACCTGATGCTGGCGCTGCTACTGGAGCGCAACAAGGTCGAGCGCGCGATGGACGTGGCGACCGGGCTGGGCCTGTCGGCCGACAGCCTGGGCGAGATCGGCGCCACCGCCTTCCAATGGGCCCAGGATGCGCTGCACCACACGGTGGACGGATAAGCAAGCAGCCAGGGACCGAAGTTAAAAGCAAAAAGCCCGCATCGCGGGCTTTTTGCCGTTCGCGCGCCGTGGCGCGCTTCAGCCGCTTGTGCAGCCGCTTACTTCAACCACAAGCGCATCGAATCCCAGGCGCGGCCGAAGATCGACGCCTGCGCCACCGGTTCCAGCGCCACCACCGGCAGTTCCAGCAGCGGCTTGCCGTCGACCATCATCTTCAGCGAGCCGACGCGGCCGCCTTCGGCCAGCGGCGCGACCAGCGGGTCCTTGCGTTCCAGCACCGGCTTCATCTTCGCCGCCACGCCCTTGGGCACGGTCACCATCACATCGCTCGCGAAGCCGATCTTGACGGTGTTCTTGGTGCCCTTCCAGATTTCCGGCGCGGCGATGGACTGGCCCTTGGCATACAGCTTGACCGTGTCGAAATTCTGGAAGCCCCAGTTCAGCAGCTTCTGGCTTTCCTGGGTGCGGGCCTGGTCGGACGTGGTGCCGACCACCACGGAGATCAAGCGCCGCTCGCCGCTGCCGTTGGGACGGTGGGCCGACGCGATCATGCAATAGCCGGCCGCTTCCGTGTGGCCGGTCTTGAGGCCGTCGACGGTGGGGTCCAGCCACAGCAGGCGGTTGCGGTTCGGCTGCGTGATCTTGTTGTAGGTGAAGCTCTTGACCGAGTCGATCTTGTAGAACTCGGGATAGTCCTGGATTTCGTGCTTGGCCAGCATGGCCAGGTCTTGCGCGGTCGAATAATTGTCCGGGCTGGGCAGGCCGTGCGGGTTGGCGAAGTGGGTCGATTTGAGGCCCATGCGCTCGGCTTCGCGGTTCATCAGCACGACGAAGGCGTCCTGGTCGCCGGCGACGGCTTCGGCCAGGGCGACGGCCGCGTCATTGCCGGACTGGACCATCAGCCCGTACAGCAAATCGTTGATCTTGACCGGCGTGGCCGGGTCGATGAACATTTTCGAGCTGCTGGCGTCGACCTTCCAGGCCTTGGTCGACACGGTGACCATCTGGTTCAGGTCGATCTTCTTGTCGCGCAGCGCCTCGAACACGACGTAGGCCGTCATGATCTTGGTCAGCGAGGCCGGTTCGATGCGGGCGTTGGGGTCTTGCGAGGCGATGATCTGGCCGCTGGTGGCGTCGAGCAGCAGCCAGGATTTGGCGGCGATGTTCGGCGCCGGCAGCGTTTGCGCGACGGCGGCGGACATCAACAACACACTGGAGGCCAGTGCCGCGATAAGTTTTTTCATGGGAAGCGGGTCTGCGTAAGAGAAATGGGTGAGGAGGCGCGTCTACGTTGTGGTCGTGGTCGGGCTGGTGGCGATGCGGCGGCCGCGCGGGTGGCGCGGCCGCCGAAAAAACAGCGCTAATTATAGAGCCTCAATCGGCGCTTGCGGCGTCCGTTTCGACCTGGCCACCCCACAGCTGCGTGACCCAGCCCTTGATGTGCGACAGCTTGCGGTGGAAGAAGTGGTCGGCGCCGGGGATGACGATGACGGGTATGTCTTGCGGCCGCAGCCAGTCGAGCACGTCCTTCAGCGGGATGGTTTCGTCGAGCTCGCCGTGGATCAGGATGGTGTTGGCCGGTATCGGCGGCATGGCCCACTTGCCGGCGGCCGCGCCGACCAGCACCAGGCGCTCGGCCCGGTTGCCGGCCGTAATCAGGCGTTCCTGCAAGCGCGCCATCACGAAGGTGCCGAAGGAAAAGCCCGACAACGCCACCGGCAGGCCCGGATACTGGCGCTGCATGTGCGACAGCAGCAGATGCATGTCGTCGGTCTCGCCGATGCCGTGGTCGTGCACGCCTTCGGACTTGCCGACGCCGCGGAAGTTGATGCGGGCCGTCACGTAGCCCAGGCTGGCGAAGGCGCGCGCCAGCGTGGCCGCCACCTTGTTGTCTAGGGTGCCGCCGTACAGCGGGTGCGGGTGGGCCACCAGCGCGATGCCGCGCGGCGCCTGGTCCGGGTGGTCGATCACGCCTTCCATCTGGCCGGCGTAGCCCGCCAGCATGAATTGTTCAGTTTTGTTCATAGTAGTGGGGGATTCAGATTTTCAAACGGTCGACGACCTTGCCGTTGACCAGGTGGCTGTCGACGATTTCGTCGATGTCGCTGGTGTCGACATAGGTGTACCACGTGCCTTCCGGGTAGACCACCAGCACCGGGCCTTCTTCGCAGCGGTCCAGGCAACCGGCCTGGTTGATGCGGACCTTGCCGTGGCCGTTCAGGTCCAGTTCCTTGCAGCGTTTTTTGGCGTGCTTTTGCGCCTCCAGCGCGTGGTGCTCGCCGCAACTGCTGCGGCCGTCGTCACGCTGGTTCAGGCAGAAAAACACATGGTGCTTGAAATAGGGGGTGTCGCTCATGGTGTCGCCTCGTCGGTGGTATCAGCCGTCATGATACAGGCAGCGCCCGATCGTGGCACGGCGGCGGCCGCGCTCAGGAGCGGCGCAGCTTGTGCGAGGGCAGCAGCAAAAACCACAGCGCGACAAACGGCCACAGCAGCGACAGGAATTGCGCCGCGCCGTTGAAGTTGAGGAATTTGCCCTGGACCCAGGTTTGCAGCGTCGCCACGAAATACGGGTTGGCCGGCGTGGTGTTGACGATCAGCAGGCTCAGCATCAGCGCCAGCGCCGCCACCCGCCGCTGCGCCGCGTGCGGCGCGAACGCCAGCCCGGCCAGCATGATGGCGCCGATCAGGAAGCCGCCCTCGGCGCCCGGCGTGATCCAGACGAAGGCATTGTCGGGCGAGAACAGCAGCGCCGACGCCATCGCCTTGGCGACGATGGCCGCGCCGACCATGGCGATGACGAGGGCGGCGCGCGGCGCCGGCCTGCGCAGCACGCACAGCAGCGACAGCGCGGCGCCGACCATGCCGCAGGCCGTGATGATGGTTTCCGACAGCCAGTACTGTTCCGGCGTCAGGTCGGCGTCCGGCCGCACCAGGCCGGCCAGGTCGATGCTCATGTCGAGCAGTTCCGACAGCCAGTCCGACAAGATCGGCAGCAGCTGGCCGAGGCCGAACAAAAAGCCCTGCGGATAGATCTGCGCCAGCGGCCACAGGGCCAGCAGCACCAGGCCCTGGCTGGCGTTGGGGCTGAACCAGTGGCGCCGCAGCCGGTACAGATGGCTTTGCCCCAGCAGCTTGCGCACCGTGAGCACGCCCAGCACGGCGCCGACGCTGCAACCGACGGCGTTGGTGTAAAAGTCGAGGTTGGATGACACGCGGCTCGGCAGATAAGTCTGCACCGCCTCCATGGTGCCGGAGCACAGCAGGCCGAGCGCCGTCGTCAGCGCGAACGCGGCCCAGCCCTGCACGCGCGGATACAGGCCGTAGACGATCAGCAGGCCCAGCGGGATGTAGCCGATGATGTTGGTGATGGCGTCGAACTTGGTCCAGTAGCGCGGCAGGTCGATATGCTGCAAAAAGATCAGCGGCGACAGGCCCAGGTCGCGCCAGCCGGAAAACGGATACCAGCTGGCGTAGACGATCAGCAGCACATAGGCCAGCAGCGCGGCGCGCGCCACCGGCGAGGGTTTGCTGACGACGGCGGCGCGGTTGAGCACGGGACGGGGGACGGGATTAGGCAAGTGACAGATCGATATAAATGATTTATACGGTTATGCGGCGATACGCCGATTCGTTGATTCGTTGATGCGCGGGCACCTTCACCTGCTCATTGCGGCGGCAGCGCGGCCATCCACGCCAGGATGTCGTCGGCCAGCGCGTCGGTGGCGTCGGCCAGTGCGCGCGCGCCGCCGGCGGCGTCGGCGCTGCCGGCCGGGCTGCTGCGGCGGAAGCTGCGCTGGTCGAGCAGGCGATGGCCGCGGAACACCGACGCGCGCAGGTTGATCTGGCCGCTGCTGTGGCTGGCGCTGTCGAAGTACTGGCCGAAGTCGTCGACCTCGACCCGCAACAGCGCCATGCCGACGCTGGCGTCGGTCGGCGACAGCACTTTCACGCCGGCTTGCGCCACGCGCGCCTTCAGGCGCAGCGTCAGCAGTTGCAAAGGCGTGCTGTTCCAATTGTTGTAGGCATACGGGTGCGACTGCTGGGCGTCGGCGTACAGCAGCCGATAGTACATGCGCTGCGTGTCTAGCGTGGCCGGGCCGCTGACGTCGACGATGACGACGGCCGCCATCGGCGTCGGCGCGGCGGCCGAAGTGTTAGCCGAGGCATTGGCCGTAGCGCTGACCGCGGCGCCGGCCGGTGCGGCCCGTTGCGGCAGCGGGCCGAAATCGAATTCGGTCGGCGTCGGACCGGGCGTGGAGCAGGCGGCCAGGCCGGCGGCGACGATCAGGCCCGCGATGGCGCGCCCGGCGCGGGCGATGCCGATGATGCTGGCGGCGCGGTCGGTGGCGGCGATGCCGGCGCGGCGGGTCGGAAGTGGATGCACGGTGGTCCTCATTTGGTCGGTGCCGCGTAGCCGGCTTCGCCCGGTCCGGGCGGCGTGGTGGGCGGGCCGAACAGAATACTCTGCGGCCGGTCGTTCAAATTGTTGGCGGTGTTTTTCAGCGCGCGGATCGAGGAGCGCGCCTCGTCGCTCAACGAAATCACATGCGGCAGCGCGTCGAGCTGCAAGCCGTCGGTGACCGAATCGAGCGCCAGTCCGACTCGGTCGACGGTGCCGTTGAGCTTATCGATGGCGCCGCCCGGCGCCTGCAAATTGCTGGTCAGGCGCGTGGCGTCGTTGGCGAAGGCGGTCACCGATTTGAGCGCGGCGTCGCTCTGCTCCATCAGCGCCGGCAGGCGCGCGATGGTCGGCTGCATCTGGCGCGGCAGATCGCGGTAGGCGTCGGCCGTGGCGCTGACGTCGGCGAAAGCGGCCAGCATGATCTTCTGGTTCTCGGGACTGAGCAGGGTGCTCAGGCGCGCCGTCACATCCTCGGTCTGCGCCAGTATCAGCTTGCCGCGCGATTCGAGCTGGTCGAACAGGCCGGGACGCAGCGGAATGCGGCTCGGATTATCGGCGTCGGTGGCCAGCCGCGGCGAGCCGGTGCTGTCGTCGTCGAGCTGCACGTAGGCGATGCCGGTCACGCCCTGGTAGCCGAGGGTGCCGTAGGTGGTCTTGGTGATGGGCGCATCAGGGTTGATGTTGAGCGTGACGAGGATCTGCCCCGTCACTTTCGGATCGAAGCCGATGGCCGCGACCTTGCCCACATCGAGGCCGCGATAGCGCACCGACGCCTGCGCGTTCAAGCCCGGCACCGGCAGCGTCGTCACCATCTGGTAGGGCACGCGCTGCACGCGGTCGCGGTTGAACCAGAGGCCAAAGAGCACCGTCGCGATCAGCAGCGTGATCGTGAAGAAGCCGGTCATCAGGGCATGCGATCTGTTTTCCATCAGAGCTCCGCTTCGTATGCGTTGTGGGCCGATTGGTCGGCGTCCTGCCAGTCGTTGGGCGTGTCGAGCGCTTCGAGCGCGCGCCGTCCGCGCGCGCCGAGGAAGAATTTTTTGATGAAGGGATGGTCGACCTGCACCACCTCGCGCGTGGGGCCGATGGCGATCACGTGTTTTTCGGCCAGCACCGCGATCCGCGTCGACAGCGCGAACAGGGTATCGAGATCGTGGGTCACCATCACCACCGTCAGACCGAGTTCGCGGTGCAGCGATTTAATCAGCGACACAAAACTTTCGGAGCGGTCGGGATCGAGGCCGGCGGTCGGCTCGTCGAGGAACAACAGCTTCGGTTCCAGCGCCAGCGCGCGCGCCAGCGCCGCGCGCTTGACCATCCCGCCCGACAAATCGGACGGCATCTTGTTGGCGTGCTCCGGCCCCAGTCCCACCATGTTCATCTTCAGCAGCACGGCGTCGCGGATCAGCTCCGGCGGCAGCGCGTGCAGTTCCAGCATCGGCTGTGCGATATTTTCAAACACCGTCAGCGCCGAATACAGCGCGCCCTCCTGGAACAGCATGCCCCAGTGGTTGCGCAGCTGCTGCAGGTGGGCGGCGTCGGCCAGGCTGATGTCCTCGTTGAACACGCGCACGCAGCCGCGCGCCGGCCGCTCCAGTCCCAGCATCTGCCGCAGCAGCACCGTCTTGCCGGTGCCGGAGCCGCCGACGATGGAGAGGATTTCGCCGTTCTCGATGGTCAGGTTCAAATCCTGATGCACGACGGTGCGACCGAACTTGGTCCACAGGCCGGTAATCTCGACCACCGGCACGCTGCCATCGAGCGTCAGTTCGCCGTCGGCGCCGCAGGAAGAAACGCGGGCGTCGTCCATCAGAACCCCACGCCGTTGAAGACGATGGCGAACACCGCGTCGGCCAGGATCACGACGGTGATGGCGGTGACCACCGAGGTGGTGGTGCCGCGCCCCAGGCTTTCCGTGTTCGGTTCGATGCGCAGGCCGAAGTGGCAGGACACCAGCGCGATCAGCATGCCGAACACCGCGCCCTTGCCCAGGCCTATCATGTAGTTCGCCAGGGGCACGGCGTCGGGCAGCTTTTCGAAGAAGTACAGCGGCGACATGTTCAATTCGAGCTTGGCCGACACCATGCCGCCGATGAGGGCCATGACGTCGGTCCAGATCACCAGCAGCGGCATCGACACCGCCAACGCCAGCACCTTGGGCAGCACCAGGCGGAAGCCGTGCGAGATGCCCATCACCAGCATGGCGTCGAGTTCCTCGGTCACGCGCATCACGCCCAGCTGCGCGGTGATGGAGGAGCCGGAGCGGCCGGCCACCAGGATCGCCGCCAGCAGCGGCCCCAGTTCGCGGATGATGCTCATGCCGAGCAGGTTGACCAGATAGATGTCGCCGCCGAAGTTGCGCAGCTGCTGGGCCGACAAATACGACAGCACCACGCCGATCAGGAATCCGACCAGCGCCGTGATGCCCAGCGCCTGGAAGCCGGCGTGAAAAATATTGGCGGAGATTTCGCGCCACGGTCCGCGCATCGGCTGGCGCGCGAAGCGCCACAGGTCCTGGGTGACCTGGCCGACCAGTTTCGTGATCGCCTGCAGATGCTCGAAGAAGGACAGCATCGAGAAGCCCAGCTTCATCACGGCGGTCAGGCGCTGCTTGCGGTGGTGCTGCAATTGCAGATTGCCGGTCGATTCGAGGCGCTTGAAGAACTCCTCCTGCTCGGGCGCCAGGCGCAGCGCCGGCGGGCGGCTTTTGCCCCAGGCGTTCCACAGCACCTGGGCGCCGATGTGATCGAGGCTGTCGATGGCCGACAAGTCCCACGCCATGTTAGGCGCATCGCCCAGCGTTTTTAAAAACGCCGTGATGGTGGCCATCGCCCCGCCGTGCGCCAGCGCGTGGACTTGCCAGGTGCCGCCGGCGCTGACCGATGGCCGCTGGGCTGCATCCGGTGTGAGAGTGAGGGTGGGCTCTTGTGAAAGTGGCATTACACCAGTTTAAGTGACTTTGGCCCGGACCGCTACCGATGTTCGCGCCGTGTGGCGTCAGGCCGCCAGATGGCGCGCCTGGCGCAGCGGCGCCGCCGACTCGGCGCGCGCGGCCGGCGCCGGCACGCTGGCCGGTTTCACCCTGGAGCCCGATTCGTTGCGGCCGGCGTAGTCGCTGGCCAGCAGCTGGTCGGCCGCCGACTTGTCCATGCCCCGCGTTTGCAGCCAGCGCGACACCATCGCGGCGAGGCGGTCGAGGGCGATGCGGTGGGTGGCGTCGGTGTGCGCGTAGAGCCAGTCGGCGAAGGCCATGAAGTTCTGGAACGGCGTCTCGCCCAGCAGCACCGGCACCGTGTGGCCGAAGCGGCCGGAGTTGGCGACCAGGTCCCAGTAGCGGGCGAAGCGCACCAGCCGCTGCATGGTCTGGAAGTCGATGTCCTTGTTGGCCAGGATGGTGTACGGCGCATAGGGCTCGAACACGAGGCCGAATTCGGCGGTGTGGCGGATGATGGGCGTGCCGCGCAGGCGCTTCAGTATCCCGAACTGGATTTCGTGCGGCTTGAGCGCCCACAGCTTGTTGAAGCCTTCGGCGAAGCTCTCCACCGTTTCACCGGGCAGGCCGGCGATCAGGTCGACGTGCATATGGGCGTTCGACTGCTCGGTGAGCCAGCGGATATTGTCGGCCGCCTTCTGGTTGTCCTGCTTGCGGCTGACCAGCGCTTGCACCGCCGGGTTGAAGCTCTGGATGCCGATCTCGAATTGCAGCGCGCCGGGCGGGAATTTGGCGATGCCTTCCTTCAGCGCGTCCGGCAGATGGTCGGGCACCAGCTCGAAGTGGGCGTAGACCGGATCGTCCGGATACGCTTCCAGCTTATCGAGGAAGAACTGCATGATCTTCAGGCTGGTCTTGATATTCAGGTTGAAGGTGCGGTCGACGAATTTGAACAGCCGCGCGCCGCGCGCATGGAGCGATTCGAGCTCCGCCAGGAAGCCGTCGAGCGCGAACGGCCAGGCCGTCTTGTCCAGCGCCGACAGGCAGAACTCGCACTTGAACGGGCAGCCGCGCGACGCCTCCACATAGAGAGTGCGGTTCTTGATATCGTCGTCGCTATACAAGGAGTAGGGCAGCTTGATCTCGGCCATCGGCGGCTGCACGCCGGCGTGGATCTTCATGATCGGCTTCGGACCGCTGAGGATTTCGCCGCACAGCTTGGGGAAGGTGACATCGCCCCAGCCGGTAATCAGATAGTCCGCCAGCTGGACGATGTGCTGTTCGCCCGGCTCGTGCGACACTTCCGGCCCGCCCAGCACCACCACCACCTGCGGCACCACGCGCTTGAGCATCGCGACGACTTTGGTGGTTTCTTCGACGTTCCATATATAGATACCGAATCCGACGATCTTAGGCTGGTGCGCCAGGATGCTCTCGACCACTTCGGTCGTCTTCGCGCCGAGGACGAATTCCTGCAGCGCCGTCTGCGCTTGCAGCTCGCCCATATTCGCCAATAGATAGCGCAATCCCAGCGAAGCGTGGGTGTAGCGGGCATTGAGGGTGGTGAGCAGGATGGTCATGACGCGGTTTCGGACGGGGAAACCGCCATTTTACGCTGCTGTGCATCTTTTTTCGGATTTAAGCTTGTCAGCTCCACAGCCCTTTGCTATAGTTCGCCTCCCCGCAAAACGGTATGTAAATACGGCGAACGGGGCGAACCAGAAACGGTTCGGTAGTAAAAAGAAGGGGTTGACGAAATGCTTCAAACGCTTCATACTCTTTCTTCTTCGCGGCTGACAAACAAAACGCTTTGTCAAGGGTTGAAAGCCCGGTTGCAGGCAGTGCCGAATAAAGTTCTTTAACAATTTAC
>NZ_JANXMI010000312.1 GCF_025354735.1 Rugamonas sp. | reverse complement strand
CCGCCGTGACAGACATCTTGCACTCGCAATTGAACTAGATCGCAGCCACGCAATTTGCTGTCGATGGCCAAATTGAATAGTGCCAGATCGCGCCGACGCCCATAAATCTCCAGGCGTACCCTGATCGCCCAAATTTCACTGATCCTCAGTGGCGCCTTCTGACCAACGAGCTTGCCCTTGTTCCAGGGAGCACTCTGTTCGCGGTCCCAAGTATTCGTATCCATTATCGACCTCCTTCGTAGGTTGGGCCTCTACTATGCGCGGTTGGAGCACACACAGGTATGTGGAAATGTGTGATATTTTCATTTCGGCAAGCTGGTATGCTATGGCCTAGCAGGCTGCAGTCGGCCAGCAGAGGCCATTCGCCGATGTAGGCACTCAATCGCGTTGTCGCATTAACAGCTGTTAACTTTGGCGGCAGTTAATTTTGGAGATATAACAATGAAAAAAATCGGCTTCTTCGGTGTGCTTTCTTTTGTACTTTGCGGATGTGCATTAGTGCCCGTCCAAGACCAGACCCTTAAAAATCCTAACGGCGGGGAAATAACGTGCAAGCAAGTGGGCACGGGTCTGTTTTCCTCTTCGCTAGGCAAATCTAGATTTGAGGACTGCGTGGCGAAAGCCCATGCTGACGGGTATCAATAAGCTAATTGCCAAAGTCTTCGCATTCGTGCGTAATCTCGGCCGTGTTCGGACAGTAGCGGCCATTTTTTACAGCCGCTGAATTTTTGATAAAGAATGCAAGTTTGAAAAATCGGAGACCGAGTATGAGATTATTTTTCTTTTTCTTTTTCTTTTTAGCTTGTGCTTTCTGCAAAGCGAGAGCAGAGAATACAGAGTCTTGTACTGAAGAGCCAGATAAAATAAAACAGTATGATTGCGTCAAACAGAATAGATTGACGAGTGAAAGAGATTTGGCCGTTGCAGAGAAAGCTACAATAGACGGCATAAATAGTAATTCTTGGACTTCTCGGCGGAGTGAATTTTTAGAAAATTTTCGAGTAGAGAAATTGGCGTTTGAAAAATATAAGGTTGCTATATGCAAGTTTGAGGCTTCGTTTGTATATTATTCCATTGACGAGCTTCCTGCCAAGATACAACAACAGGAATGTGAAGCGCGGATAAACGATGACCGAAAAAAATTCTTGCTAAGCTATCATAGCGTTCCAGTTATGTGAATGAAATCCATATTAAAATGCTGTGTTGTTGCTTTCGGCCAAGACCGGACGGCGATGCGACATTATAGAAAGTAGCAATGGCTGGATTATCAATTCCGAAAGATTTTCCGCTGAACGATTTATTGACTCAGGAGCTAATCCAATTGGCTATTGGGCGACATAGTTTATCGCTTAATTTCGGGCGGGACAGAGTAGACATCGAGGCGGGATTCGAGTACCAAACTGAGGACGGCAAAATTATTCTGGCGGAAAATTCAGACCTGGCCACGCCTGCCGCTAGTCTTGTAGCACTCTTGGGGCAACGTGTAACAGCTGTCGAGCGACTTCTAAATAATGAGCTTCGTCTCCAATTCGGCGAAAGTATGACTTTGATGCTGAAGGTTGATGACCAAGGCTTCGAAGCGTACCATCTCTTCGTTGCGGGGCAGTATGTGACGATTACTAAAGAATGGTGAAAGCCGTTTTCGGCCAAGAGCCGACGGTCATTTAATGTGAGATTTATGGATAAAGATATCAACGAAATCAGTGGGACATGCCACTGCGGTACGGTTCAATTTCACGTTCGGCTCACGAATGGTTTGCATACGGCCAGGCGTTGCAACTGCTCATATTGCCGCATGCGAGGTGCGGTTGCTGTGTCGGCCAACCTCTCTGATATTCACATCACTACGGGCCAGGACGCTCTAGTTCTTTACCAATTCAACACGATGCAAGCCAAGCATTATTTCTGCTCAAAATGCGGAATCTATACACATCATCAGCGTCGATCTAATCCAGAGCAATATGGTGTCAACGTCGCGTGCTTAAATGGTATTAGCCCGTTCGACTTTGATACGGTCCCAGTAAATGAGGGGACTGTTCACCCGAAGGATCGCCCTGCCAATGCAGGCCCTTTGATTGCTGGCCAGATTCGCTATGTTCCAACCGTATAAGGCTGGCGGTTTCCGGCCAAAACCAGACGTCCGAAATTGCATTCTCGATTCTATGGACTGTGCGTGAGGCTAGTAAATCAGAGGCAACAATACCTAAAACAGGAAGTTCAGATGGCGAGTAAAAGCTTCGATCTCAACATAGAAAAAATTCTAGAAAACTGGGAGGTTCACCATGGCATTCGCGAAATTATAGCAAACGCAATTGACGAACAACTCTTGACGGACACTGAACCCGCTGAGATCGATAAGCGCAATGGTGTTTGGTTTATTCGGGATCGAGGTCGAGGCATTCGATATACTCACCTCACACAGAACGAGAACGAGGAAAAGCTCAACAGCCCGCTTGTCATCGGCCGATTCGGCATCGGGCTAAAGGATGCCCTGGCCACCTTCGAACGTCATAACGTCGCCGCCCGAATCAGGTCGCGGTTTGGGACTATTTCGACCCACAAATCAGCCAAGCACGGATTCGGCGACATCTTCACCTTGCACGCCATCATCGAAGATGCCCAAGATCCGTCATTCGTCGGAACTGAATTTGCGCTTGAGGGAGTCGATGACGAAGAAATGGAGGCTGCCAAGGCTCTGTTTTTGAAGTTTTCCAGTGAGGAGTTGCTGGCAACCACTCGTTTCGGCGAGATCATCAGCCGTCGCTCAGGTCCCGGCGCGATTTACATCAATGGCGTAAAGGTTGCAGAGGAATCCAATTTTCTTTTCTCGTACAACATCACGCTGATGACTGCGGCGATGAAGAAAGCCATCAACCGGGAACGCTCTCATGTGGGCCGTACTGCGTACTCAGACTCTGTTAAGAAAATCCTGCTGGCGTCGACCAATGGGGATATTGCGCGCAAGCTTGCTGAAGACATATCTCGCTTTCAAACGGGCGAAATGCACGATGAACTTGCTTGGATTGACGTACAGGAGCACGCGGTACGCATCTTGAACGCTCAGGAAAAAGTGCTTTTGGTTACCGCGTACGAGGCGATGCGTTATCCCGACCTTATGGACCAAGCGCGGGAAAATGGAAACACGATTCTCACGATTCCAGATAATCTCAGGGCCAAGATCGCCGACTCGGTGGACATCGAAGGCCGTCCCATGGTGGACCTCACGCAATTCACCGAGACTTACAACGACAGCTTCAGTTTCGACTTCGTCGAGGTTCAAGCGCTCGGTAGTCAGGAACGCAAGATCTTCGACACCACTTCCTTTATTATCGAAGTATTCGGCGGAATGCCTGCCAAGGTGGCCGCAATCAAGATCTCGAACACCATGCGACCGGATTTAATGAGCCGAAGCCAGACTTTGGGCTGCTGGGACTCATCTACCTCCTCCATCATCATATGGCGTCCACAGCTGAATTCCTTCAAGGATTTCTCCAGCGTACTCATCCATGAATTGGTGCACGCGAAAACTGGTTATTTCGACGTCACACGCGATTTCGAGACCGCCCTCACCAACACTATCGGCGACCTGTGCATGGGCTGGTGGAGTGCAAGCGGCAATACCATTCCGAGTAAGAAATCGGTCGATGTGGGTACCCCATCAGCAAGTACCGCGCAATTGAATGCAGTTCGCGAGCCAGTCGACTATCAACATCTGACAGCCAAAGTCAAGTCGCTGCAAGCCGAACTCAATATTGCGCAAGAGACCGTGGCGCAACTGCGTGTGGACGCCCAGGTCATGAAGATCAAGGCACCCAGCACGGCGCTGACGACGAGTCTCGATACTACGGCCGCTACACCTTCAAATCGTTCTGCTTCGTCCCCATCAGTTCAGGAAGTCATGGCATCGAAGCGCTATGGCGAACTGTTGACGACAAAAGAAATGCAGGCGGGGCAACTCGACAAGGCGCTGCAAACCGTGGTGCAACTGCGCAAAGACTTGGAAGTCGAACGTAAAAGGGCCGCGCAAGCTATAAGTGAAGGTTACACTCTGCAGACAGACTTGGACAAATTCCGAAGCATGCAGCGTGAAGCCACAGCAGAACGCGTCCATCGCTCCTCGGTCAAACCATGGTACAAATTCTGGTGAGGCGTCGCTCCCATACATTGAATTTCTTTGATGATCAGACTTTCCGAACTAAAGCAGAGGGACATCCAGGATTATTTAGTGAACCTCATCCCATCGGATCGTCTGATTAGGGAATGCAATAAGCATGGAAATGACAAAACTTGAGGTGGCGACTCATCAGCTCGTCGTCGCAATACAGCTTTTTCTTGATGGTGATTATCTATCGGCGTTGACGCTAGCCGGGGCGGCAGAAGAAATCCTTGGAAAGCTATCGAAGCGTGCCGACTTGCCCGTGGCGGTTGAAGAAATCACGAAGTATCACGAGGACGACGTCGATAAGGCGGTTCCCGAACAGCAGCGCAAGTCTGTATTATTGGGCATCTTGAATCGAACCAGAAATCAAGCCAAGCATGCTAACGACCCGCAGGAAACACACGTGGTCTTCGATTACACTGAGCCGCTGCAAATGATCATGCGAGCTTTTCCTATGGCTCAGAATCTTAACGGCGCGATGCTTGAGTACAAAATTAAGCTTGATGCGTGGATAGATGCGCACCCGGATGTTTTTGACTAATTCGGCGCGATTTTCATTTCAGCAAGCTGGTATCGTGTTGCCTTGGGCCGAGATCGCCAGAAGCGGCCTCTCAAAAAAAATGAAGGTTCAGATCACATGCCGACTGTCCTAAGCTTTTTGCTATACGCAATTCTTGTCGTACTTGCGATCTGGGCCGCATTGGCATTTGCGGCTATCGCCATTCGTCATTTTTTGAATTCAGCTTTTTTGATTTCGTGGCGTTGGGCGCAAGCCGGTGGTGGGGCTATGATCGTTTCGGCGTTTTGGTTTGCTGTGTTTTTCGCTGCTCCCTATGGTGAGGGTATGCTATCCAGTTTGTTCGGAGAATCATTACAAGATATAGGTGCTTTATTGGGTTTCGTCGTGGCGATCTTCGTTGGCGTATTCTTCGGTGCGATTGTGGGTGCCGGACTTGGAGCGTCATGGCGTGCGGTATACAATGCTCAATAAATTTCGTAACCTTTTAATAGACAACTAGATGACTTGCTGTGCATGCTGATACAGCCGTCAGAATGCGGCCAAGACCGGACATTTCTCCCGAAAACGTGTTAAGCATTCGTGACCTAAATTAAGGAGTTATTTGAAGTGCGTAGGATATTTCTAGCGTTAATCCTCTCGCTGTTCGCTGCATTCAGTACCGCTGCCCCTATAAATTCAGGGGATTATGGTGGGCTGTTAATCGGCGTAGACCAGCAGGGAACTTTAACGGGATACTTCGAAAGTTCTACTAAAAATGGACAATTCAGTTGTATATTCTTCGTCAGTGGAAAAATCGGTGCTCCCATGGTTCACGTGGACACTTGGTTTCCTGCCGACCGTGACCCGAAGGAAGTAATTGCGGGAACCATTGAAGCCGATGCCGAGACTGGAGGGAACGCTATTCGTGTGGCGCTGAAAGAGGAGCATGGGGGATGCTGGAATGTTCAGCACTTTGCATCGGAACCAGCATCATTTAGGCTTACAGAAGTAGGAACTTGGCAGGCCATCCGGGTCGTCTCTGCAAAAAAAGCTTATTTCTACGAGGACTCAATGGGCGCACGCCCACGCAAAGCATACGTCGTCCAAGGCAATGCGTTGCGTGTCTTTGAGCAGCAGTCTGGCCGGGTGCGAGTTGAATATGTAAGCCCGGAAAACAAGCGTACACGCGGTTGGATTTCAGAGCGTGATTTGTACTCTGCTCAAAGCCCAGCTACAAAATAGCATTTCGTGCATGCTAGCCTTAACGGTAGCTACCATCGGCCAAGCTGCTACCCTGATACTGTCGGCCGAGTTCGGCCAAAAGCGGCCTCTCCCCAAGGCTGGATTCAGATGGCACTTTACCTACAGGTCCAAAACTAGTCGCCCACTAGCTACCCATGAGACGCATGTGCACATGCCCACCGCGCGCTGTGCTGGCGTCAGGCAGACGTCGCGGTGCACAGGATCTCCAGAGACCACATGTGTATAGCAATTGGCGCATTCACCTCGCTTACATTCATATGACACAAAGACGTCGGCGGCGATGAGTGCATCGAGGATGGATGTGCCTGGCTGCACTGTGATCTGCAACTGCGACATCGCCAGCTCCACGCACAGTGGTGCATCGCTAGCTGCGGGACGCGCGCCGAAGCTTTCAAAGTGCATCGCATTGTCAGGCCAGCCCAGCCGATTGCCGCTTTGCCTCAGCGCCTGTAACAGCGGCACTGGGCCACACGCATATAACTCTACAGCACCATCGTAGTACCCTAGCAGGACCTCCAGATCCGCCCGCCCGGCCTGCTGTGATAGGTGCATCACCAATTGCATATGCGGGATGGCCTGCAGCTCGTCCAGCAGTATCAGACGTTGCACACTGTGTGCCAAATAATGCAATGTGAAGGGAACACCACGCGCGCCAAGCGCATGGGCCATCGACACTAGCGGGGTAATCCCTATGCCACCAGCAATGAGCATGACGCGCGTGGTGCTGGCGACGGGGGCTAATGGAAAGCTGTCGTATGGACCCGCAACATCGACCAGCATCCCGGCTTCCAGTTCCTCATGCAGACAGCGCGAACCGCCAGTGCTGTTATCCAGGCGCAGCACCGCAATACGGTAGTCACTGCTGGCAGCCGGCGGGCCAACCAGCGAATAATGCCGCTCGTGTGTCTGGCCATCGCGCCCGGTCAGGCATAACTGGAGGTGGGCCCCTGGCGGCCAGGCCGGCAGCGCCTTGGCTTCAGGGTCCCTTAGCCGAATTTCTTTGACAGCAGCATTATGCGTGATGATCTCGGAAATGACGTATTTCATGGAACCTCCGGTGGGTTAGCGCTGCCAGACGGCGCCTAGGCAGGCTAAGCGGGAGGAAGCGATTGCATCCGTTTCACGATTGTGATTCAAGCGCAGTGCTTGAACAAGCCAGCGGAAGGAAATTCACCGTTTCGGCGTGCGTTGTAATCGCTGCACACAGCCTGACTAGCAGCAGATGTATGGTCGCCTGCGTGATGACTTCCAACACTTGCTCCTGCCTAAAGCCTGCCAGCATCATGTTCCGGTACTGGGCTGTATCGAGCACGGGCTTGCCGTCTATTACGGCTGCTACAAAGTCCAAACAAGCGCTGCCTTGTTTGTCGTGGCTGATACCGGTCATATTCCCCGCCATTTCGGCACTGTGCAGGCCGGCCTTGCGGCCGCTTTCCTGCAGCTCTGCTAAAGGATAGACGCAGAGGTCACGCGCCGCTAGGTATAAGCTAATGCGTACACGCGTCTGGAGATTAAGGCTGCTCCCCGATGCCAGTCCGTGTGCCAGCCGAATAAGTTCAGCGCCGACGTTGCTACGGCCAAGAATGCCGCGCTGCTGTTGATTCATCATGTTTTCTGGTTAGGTAGCCGCCACATTTTGCAGAAGGGCATGGAGCCAGCAAAGGAGGCTGCCTCGACAATGCCGGCATGCGGACTTCCTGCGCCGTGCGGTAGGCGGATTTTTTCCCACCGAGGAAATTCACCAGTGTCGGCGAATTACAAGATGACCTCGAGTCCCATCTGCCGACGCAATCAAGATGTGCATCAAAATACAATTAAAGGTGCTGGGTCCTTTGCAATACAGCACTCAGCACTCAGCACTTGGCTGTCTGGCAAACTAAACACGCCCAACTTTTTGCGACAGTACAAAACATGTGGGCATGTTTATTGGGTACTACTACGCGATCAACTTAGAACTTATAGCTTGCGCTGACGTAGCCAGTTTGGCCGTGTGCATCGTAGTAGCTTGGATCGTAGCCAGCCTGGAAATATTCCCCTACATTGATGACTTCCGGCGGAATGCGGTTAAACAGATTCTTCACGCCGACGCGCAGGGTCAGGTTCTTGATACCGCTGTACGCCAATTGCGTATCCCATGTTGAGAGCGAGCCGACGTGTACGGTCGCTCCATTGTCGTAGCGGTCCGCATCGTAGTAACCAGACTGGAAATTGTTGGTCAAATCTATGTTCCAGTTTGCATACTTCCAATCCAGACTCCACTGGTCTCGCCAGCGGAACACGATACCGCCGTTCACCACCGCGTTCAGCACTGTACCGTTGGCGTCGACGCTGCGGGCCACGCTCTGCTGGACTTCACCATCCGGCAGGGTAAGGTCGTATTGGGTCGTGTAGGTGCCATTCAGACGGGTGCTGACGGTGCCGTAGTTGTCGGTCTTGGCGATACGCCAGCGGACGTCTAAGTCGACACCTGCGGTTTTCAGCCCGCCGGCGTTGATGTTCGTGCTGGTGATTTGCGAGATATTGCCACCAGCGTCACGTTGCACTAAGCCAGTGTAGGCTGGGTTGCCGCTCGCGGCCCTGTCGACGATGAATTCAGGACCGAGTGTAGTCACAAGGTTACGGACGTTGATCTTCCAGTAGTCAACCGCGACGGAAAGTCCCGGCGTAGGATCGATGACGAAACCCAGCGAGGATTGTTCTGATTTTTCTGGCTTCAGTTTCGTGTTGCCGCCAACAATTTGGTTGAACTGGCCTAACGTACCCTTGACCGGATCAACGAAAACCTGCGTCGTTGCAAAGGTCTGCGGATTATTCAGTTCAGGCAGCGATGCCTCCCGGAAGCCGCGCCCATAAGATGCGCGCACCAGCAGCTGCGACAGCGGCTGGTAGCGGAAGCTGATCTTCGGATTGGTCGACGTGGCGGTCGGGAAACGGTCGGTACGCACCGCCAGATCCGACGACAGCGATTTCAAGATAGGTACGCTCAGTTCGCCGAACAATGCTTGCGAGCTGCGCGAAGCGTCCAGCGGCAATGCCTGGCCGCCATAGCCGGAGATGTCGCCCGACTGGTAGGCTGCGCTTGGATCTTGGGTTAGGCTTTCGGTCATCAGCTGGCCGCCGATGGCGAACATCAGGTCACCGGCTGGCAGCGTGTACAGCTGGCCCGAGACCTTCGCTTGCAGCGAATTATTGCTCAGCATGTTGTGGATCATCTGACCGTTGTAATTGGTCGCGGCGATCTGTGCTGCCAGAGCTGGGGTCTGGGTTGCGGCATACGGGTTGAAGGCGTTGTTGTTGCTCAGCAGCTTGGTCAGCGCCAGTTCCGACGAGTAGCCGCCCTGGGTGGTTTCGGTCACGTCGCTGTTGTTGTGCACGTAGGCGACGTCGTAGTCGTAGCCCTTGATGGTACCGCGCATGCCGATCACCAAGTGGTCTTGCTTGGAGTAATCTTCGTGCTGGCGGTTACCAGCGTCAAACGAACGATAGCTGACCGATACCGGGCCGGTGACGCCCCGGCCGGCCAGGTAGGCGGCTGGATAGTAAGGGCTGGTCGGCGACAGGATGATGCCAGGGTAGACGCCGGCTGCGGCGAAGGCGGTGTCCGGCGCCAGGAAGAGGTTGCTGAACGGCGCAGGCTGAGACACCGTGGTGGTGGTCTGCTGCGAATGGAAACCTTCGACGAAGATTTCGTTGTTTTCGTCGAGCTTGAAGCGGGCGTTGGCGGCCACGTTGACGCGCTTGACCTGCGGCACCAGCTGCACGAACGGCGCCGAGTTGAAGCGGCAACGATTGGTGTTGGCATCCCACTGGCTGCCGTTGGTGGCGCAGGTCGCCTGGGTCAGCGGATTGCCCAACGAGGTAGCGTTGCCATCCATGCTCGTTAGGGCGCCGCTCGGCGTGGCGCTGCCGTCACGCAGGCCATTGTTGTTCCACGACTGCTGGGCGTAACCACGCTGGCTGCCGAAGATGTCGTTGTCCTTGCCGAAGTCGCCCGACAAAGTGATGTTGTAGCGGTCGGCATCGAAGTCACCGAAGCCGGCGATGATCGAAGCTTTGTAATTGGCGCCCCCGCCATCCTTGGTGCCGCTCGAGTAGCCATTTAGCTCGATGCCGCTAAAGTTGTTGCGCAGTATAAAGTTGATTACGCCGCCGATGGCGTCCGAACCATACACGCCGGAGGCGCCGTCTTTCAGCACCTCAACGTGGTCGACCGAGGCCAGCGGGATCGAGTTGATGTCGACAGACGTGCCGTCGGTGGCATAGCTGGCCAGACGACGGCCGTTGACCAGCACCAGTGTTTTGTTCGCGCCGATGCCGCGCAGGCTCGCAGTCGATTCGCCATAGGTCGACGAACCGACGCCTTGCGCGCTACCAGTGCCGCCGACCATGCTGTTGGCGGTCAACGAGGATAGCAGCGCTTCGGTAGACGTCACGCCCAATTTCAGAATGTCCTCATGCGTGACGGTCTGCACCGGCAGCGAGCCTTCGGCTTGCGCACGTTTGATCGAGGTGCCAGTCACTTCCACGCGCTGCATTGCCGGTGAGGGGGAGGCGGTGTCCGTTTGCGCTTGGGCGCAGGTGGCGTTACCAAGTCCCAGCGCGACACTGCCGGCGAACATCAAGCGTAGCGAGCGGGCCAGAATTTTTTCTTTGGTCATGTTTAAAGTCTCGATTAATTAAAAATAAACAGGACACCTCATGCTGACGGCATCCCAATTTTTGATACTGATGACTAGAGACATCTGCATGGATGGCGCAATTCGTTGTATGACGTCAGCGCTTGCGTTGCGGCGCCAGTGCTTCCACAATATCTGTCATCCTGCGGTCTATTGGCGCTATCGATTCGGATCGCTTAGAGCTATGTTGATCTTAAGCCGGCCTTTTATCCAATTATCTGACTAATCCAGTGGCTGGGCTAAGTCGGGTCGGATATAGATGTGTAACTTACTATTACTCTCTAATTATCAGATACCAGTTGTGGATTTTTATGCAAGGGAGGCGCTTGTGCAAGCGGATGGAATGCAATTCACTGTTTCGTCTTGCTCAATAATCAGTGCACACAGTCTGGAGAGTAGGAGATGGCCATACGTCAGAGTGATCACCTCTATTATTTGTTCCTGGCTAAAGCCTGCCGCGATCATTGCGCAATATTGTCCGACATCGAGAACCGGCGCGCTGTGAACCATGGCGTCAACAAAACACAAGCAAGCGGTGGCTTGCGCGTCGTGACTGGTGCCGGCCATATTCGCTGCCATTTCTGCGCCATTCATGCTGGCTTGCCTACCGATTTCCTGTAAATCTAACAGCGGGTAGACACAAAGGCCACGCTTTACCAGACATAAGGCGATCCGTACACGCATTTGGAGATTCAGCGTGCTTCGCGTTGCCAGGCCATGGGCTTGGCTGTTGACTTCGGCGCCGACCTTGGTCTGGCTGAGGATGCTGCGCAGTTGTTGTCGATTCATGCTGCTCACTTGAATTTGAAGTTGCTGTAAGCGGTACTTTGCGAAATAATCGCTGACATGAGTAGGGGCCGTTTGGCAAATCACTATTTCGCGAAAAGGAATACTCGATGGATCAACTCCATTTGATGGCCGTATTCGTCGCGGTGGGCGAGGAGCAGAGCTTCGCGGCTGCTGCTCGTCGGCTGGACCTGTCGCCTGCGGCAGTAACGCGCGCTATTGCGGGGTTGGAGGATGGGCTGGGCGTTAAGCTGCTGTTGCGTACAACGCGCAACGTTCGGCTGACCGACGCCGGACACCGATATCTGGATGACGTACGCCTTATTTTGTCCAGTATTGTCGAAGCCAATGAGGCGGCGGCCGGCGTCAATACCGACCCCCAAGGTCATCTATCGGTGACGGCTTCGGTACTCTTCGGCAAGTCTTTTGTTGTGCCATGCATTGTCGACTATTTGCAGCAATTCCCCCGAATCGAGGTGTCAGCCTATTTTCTCGACCGGGTAGTTAACCTTGTGGAGGAAGGAATCGACGTCGCTGTTAGGATTGGTCAATTGCCGGACTCAAGTCTCAAAGCTTTGCGAGTAGGACAGGTCCGACGGGTCCTCTGCGCTTCCCCGGAGTATTTGGCCCGCAACGGCATTCCCATGCACCCTTGCGACTTGTTACAGCACGCTGTGATCGCCGCCAGCGGCATCTCGCCGCGTGTTGAATGGAAATTTGGGGGCGCGGACAACCTGGCAACGGTACGCGTTAAGCCCCGCCTGACGGTTACCAGTAACGACGCAGCGATTGCCAGCGCTGTCGCCGGCTTGGGGATCACGCGACTGCTGTCGTACATGATTTCTGAAGAGCTGACTGCTGGTACGCTAAAGATCGTTCTTGCCGATTACGAAGAGGCGCCTTGGCCGGTGAACATCGTGCACCGGGAAAGCAAGTTCGGCTCCTCGAAGGTACGCAGTTTTATCGATATGCTGGCCACCCGGCTGCGGGCAAATCCCTTCCTTAACTGAATCTCCCACACTAGCCCAATTGCGTCGTGCGAAACAATCAATTGAGGCATGCGTAGTTTCTCTGCGGCCAGTCGTTGCCTAGAATGGACTCATTCGCTGCACCCTGCGGCGAGTAGACGAAGTCCCTTTACTCAACGACCCAGGAGCGCAGTCATGAAAGCAGCAATCATCATCTTGTCGGACCCAAAAGCAGGCGAAGAAGCGTTAGGCCGCATGTTCAACGGCCTCGCCGCCGCCTATGATTTCAAGCAGCAAGGTACTGAGGTGGGCATCTATTTCGCCGGCACCGGTACCCGCTGGCCTGGCGTGCTGGCCGACACCGCGCACCCTATTCATGCGCTGTACAAAGGTGTGGAAGACAAAGTAATGGGCATTTCCTGCGGCTGCGCCGACGTGTTTGGCGCCCGTGAAGACGCAGAGAAATCGGGTTTCGAACTGATCACCGACAACCGCGTGCCGGGCACCTCCGGCCTGCCCAGCGTGGCGCAAATTACCGCCGACGGTTACACCGTCTTTACTTTTTAAACCATCTCCGACGTCGGCGCCCTCGTCACAACTGGCGCCGGCAGTCTCTCACGATCAAGGAAATTATGAACATCTTCACCTCCCGACTGCTGCAGAGCAGCTTGGTTGTTACTTTGGGTTTGGGCGCCGCTCAAGCCGCCGAACCGGTCGCTAAGCCGACGGTCATCCTCGTCCACGGTGCATTTGCTGACTCGTCCAGCTGGGATGGCGTGACCGCTAAGTTGCGCAAGGACGGTTATCCCGTAATTGGCGCCGCCAATCCACTGCGCAGCGTCAAGGGCGACGCAGATTACATTGCCAGCATCGTCAAAAGCGTGCCCGGCCCAGTGATCCTGGTCGGCCATTCTTACGGTGGCAGCGTCATCACTGCAGCAGTGCAGTACAGCAGTAATGTAAAGGCGCTGGTATATGTTGCGGCTTTTGCACCGGAGACTGGCGAAACTGCGGCCGGTTTGTCGGGAAAATTCCCCGGCGGCACGCTTGGTCCTACATTGTTGGCACCCGTCAAACTGGCGGACGGAGAGAGTGATCTCTACATTCAGCAAGACAAGTTCTACAGCCAGTTTGCCGCCGACCTTCCGGAAGCTCAAGCCCAGCTGATGGCCGCTGGACAGCGCCCGGTAACAATTAAGGCGCTCAATGAAGGGGCGCCTGCTGCACCCGCGTGGAAGTATCTCCCGAGCTATTTTATTTACGGTAGCGCCGACAAGAACATACCGGCTGCGGCGATTGAATTTATGGCCAAGCGCGCCGCCGCCAAAAAGGTCGTGGCTGTTGATGGAGCTTCGCATGTAGTGATGACCTCGCATCCGACGGAGGTAGCAGAATTGATCGAGTCAGCCGCAGCGCTCAAGTAATTGCTCCGCGAACCATCCCGCTTGCGCCGGCTATGCAAGAGGATGGTTGACCCAGCGGAAAATCGGTAAGTCGATGAGCCCCGTATGGACTTGGGCGGGTCTATTGCATCCAGCCACCTTCCGCAGACAGTGACATTTTTTTAAAATCGATTTCATACTACTCCTAGGAGATCAACATGCGCAGCTTGATCAAGTCTTGCCTCGTCAGCACTGTTTGGGTGGCTATTTTATGCAGCAACAGCAACGCCTTGGCCGCCCCCGTTGCCTACCGTTCAGTCGACATTGATGGGGTACAAGTGGCTTACCGCGAGGCGGGCGCTGCCAACAAACCGACGCTGTTGCTGCTGCATGGCGTGCCTAGCTCGTCGCGTATGTACGATGGCCTGATGCGTAAGCTGGGTGACGAATACCATTTGCTTGCACCCGACTATCCGGGCTTTGGCAATAGCGATGCGCCGGACCCCGCAACGTTCTCTTACACCTTCGATCACCTCGCTGAGGTGACCGCCAAATTCACCGACGCACTAGGATTACAGCGCTATGTATTGGTCATGCAAGATTACGGTGCTCCAGTGGGCATGCGCCTGGCCATGGCTAGGCCGGCAGCAGTGAAAGCAATGGTGTTTCAAAACGGCAATGTGTATGAAGACGGTCTGGGGCCAATGTGGGCCAAGCGCAAGCCTTTCTGGGCCGACCGCGCGGCCCACGAAAAGGAGGTCGTGGCCGCGCACCAGTCGCTCGCGGTCACACGTGGGCGCCATGTCGGAACTGATCCTGACGTCTCTGCATATGACCCGGATTTGTGGATGGATGAATATGCTTACCTCAACCGACCCGGCCAGGCGCGTATCCAGGCAGACCTGGCTTATGACTACCAAAACAATCTTGCCGCGTATCCGCTCTGGCAGGCTTGGCTGAAGCAGCGACAGCTGCCGACCTTGGTAGTTTGGGGCAAATATGACCCGAACTTTTTGGTCCCCGGAGCACTGGCCTTCAAACGTGACTTACCTTCGGCGCAGGTGGAAATAGTTGACGCGGGCCATTTTGCAATGGATACGCGGCTGAATGAAATCTCTGCCTTCATTGCTGGATTTATGCGGAAGAACCGAGAGGTGTTGACAAACTAAGCCGGTGAAATGAGCACTTTTGCGCATACGCCGCTTGGCAATAAATAATTGAGCACCCCGCTGCGAAGTACGGATTACTGCAGCATCCAGCGCTACTGTTGCTGTCACTCCCTCAATCGGAATGATTAACCCAAAGGAGACATCATGAACAAGCCAAACTTTCACCCTGGAGAATTGGCCGTGCAAACCCGCGCTAAACAAGACGCAATTGCCGCCCGCAACGGGACGTTGATAAGCGATACCGTGCTGGTTGGCGCCCGGCCGTTTATCGCCCAGCAGTGGATGATAGTGTTGAGCAGCGTGGATGACGCAGGTGCGCTGTGGTCGTCGGTACTGTTCGGCCAGCCCGGCTTCGTGCACACCAGCGAAGATGCGCGCCGAATTTTAGTCAATGTGCCTGTCGCGGAACGTGACCTCAGCGATCCTCTATGGGCCAATATTCCCGCCCATCCCGACATCGGCATGCTTTTCCTGGAATTTGGCACGCGTCGCCGCTATCGCGTCAATGGCCGTGTGGAGCGACTGCATGACGGCGGCCTTGAGGTCGTCGTTCGCGAAGCCTATCCGGTTTGTCCAAAATACATTCGGCGGCGCCAGGTGCTGGCGATCGGCGACGTTAAGCTGTCACGGCCGCTTGCCGTTGGCACTGCCATTGATACCGTGCTGGAGGGTATTTTGCAACGCGCCGACAGCCTTTTTGTCGCCAGCCACCACGCCGAAGCCGGCGCGGATGCATCTAACCGTGGCGGTACTCCAGGCTTCGTTAAGGTCGTCAACAAGCAACTGCTGCGTATCCCGGATTTCCACGGCAACAGCATGTTTAACACGATGGGCAATTTGCTGATCGATCCACGTGTCGGCCTTTGCATTCCCGATTTTGAGCAACAACAGATCCTGCAGTTGAGCGGCCAAGCAGTCTTGCACTGGGACCAAAATGACCCTCACAACCAGACCGGTGGGACTGGCCGCTTCTGGGAATTTACGGTTGAGCGCTGGCTGCTGCGCCAATCGCCGCAACATGTGAATTGGGAGCACCTTGACCCCTCGCCATTCTTGCCGGAAACAACCAACTGACTCACCAATTACGCTGCATGCTAGCCTGTCCTAGGCAGGACTTGTCCGTTGGGTTAGCAAACTGCTGATGGGGATAACCATGAAAATTTCGGATTGGAGTGTCTGTACGTGGCTATCGCCCCGCTTTTCCCTATTAATGCTGGTGATAATTATGCTGGGCACAATCGACATATCACACGTGTCAGCTATCGAAAAGATAAAGCAGGGGGTCTCCAGTTTGGACGATGTGACGCAGCAAAATGCAGCGTTAGTCGAGAAAGCAGCAGCACAGGCAATGCAAGCACAGTCGCTGAAGTCGGCGGCGGTCATAAGCATATTCCAGCTGGACCCTGATAGCTCCGAAGTGCGCTCAGCTGTGCAGCTGCTGCGCCAACTGCGAGGTGTACCTGTACGTGCGCTGCGGACGAAAATCAAGTTGGAGCGTGCAGTTCAGGTATATGCGCACGGTGGCGATCATGGCGCGCAATAACACGGGCGCGGCGCTACTGTTGGCCAGCCAGCACAGTCGCTGCCAGCGTTTACTCTTCGGCGCTGTGTTGTTGGCTGGAGTATTAGGTTCAGCACTCGGACACGCTGGCGAACTAATCGTCTACTCAACCAATATTGCTCCATTTTTCTACTCTAACGAAGAGAATGCGCTCAGTGCAGTGCGGGGCGAAGGGGCGGGCGCAGTAAACGAATTGCTGAACTTGGCCGCTCGCGAAACTGACGTGACGCTCGATATCCGTGCGCTGCCGTTCAGGCGATTAACCGCGCTGCTGAATACGCGGCCGCAGACGTTAGCAGTGATGTGGCGGCTTCCGGAGGTCGAAAACACACGTGTCTGGCTGGCCAAATTGTTGAGCGAACAATTAGTGGTTCTATTGCGCAGCGATAGTGTGCTGAACCCAAAAGATCTAACATCATTGCGCAACATGCATATTGGCGTCGTATTAGGCGGCCCAGCTGAAGTAGCTGTACGCCGGCTGGGGCTAACGGATATCGAAACCGCAAGCACGGCAGAAAGCAATGCGCGAAAGCTGGCTATTGGGCGTATCGACGCCTGGGTGGCATTTCGCTCGGTAGCTGATGTGACTCAACGCCAAATTGGTAGCAGCATGAAAGCTGTGCGCGTTGGTGCCGTGCTCCAGAACATGGACTTATACCTGACCTGTGGATCGATCAAAGACGAAAGAGAAGTTTCACAATGGAAAAGCACCTTCATGCGCCTACGTAAAGAAGGCTTGCAGCAAAGTCTGCTGCAGCGTTACGACCTGGCGTTAGGTCCGGATACGCGCTAGCTGTGGTGTACGATGCACGCGGCAAACAGCTAGTTTGAATATTTAGTAAATACAAAATCCTCACTGGCAGGCAACTTCGCATGGCAAGCGAAGCAGCTATTGGTAACTTTCTCGCTGGTATTGACTTTGCCGCTTTCAAACTGACCATAGCCCCATCCAGCCGTACTAGTAAAACGTTTGGAATCTTTTACCGATACTTGAACATTGGTCGGATTTCCAGCAATAAATGACTGATCGCGACCAAAAATTGCGTTATTGCGTGCCGATGATATGTACTCATAGGCAAGTCTAACAATGATAGCGCCATCTGGAAATGGGAAGGTGGCGTCTCTTATTGCCTTCATAGCGATGTCGTTTCCTAGGATCGCCCTAATGTCATTGTTATTACCGGCCTCATGCGCGACACTAATAACTTGCCATTCGCGGTAACCTGTTGGTAGCGTTACCCCGAAGCCCGGCGATCCTTGTGCAGTTGGGATAGGCTCGGAGTTATCTTTGGCGACGCTGAAAAGCACGATCAACAGACCAACGACACCAACGGCGACAGATAAGATTGGTAATTTGCGCATCTTTCGACTCCTTTTGCAAGAAAACAATTCGTGATTTAGTCTATACAGAGCCGGATAATTGTCAAGATCAGCCTGCAACGGCAGCATTCGGTGCCTGTAAAAGACCATAATTCTCCTGCCATAAAGGCTGATTCGGCCTTTCGATATGCAGGAATTTTTGCCTCAGTCTCAGGCATATAGTTGCACCCCAGGATGACCCATGCTGAGCATTCTTCCAAGTGTTGGGCGCACGTGCTAAACCTTGGAGGGGGGCAATTGGACTGGGTCATTTCGACGTGCAAATGAACACTTGGGCAGTAGAGCGTTGATTCAACGTGTGGATCCACAGTCTAACGGCTACGTGTATATCAAAGATCTTCGGCATGTGCAGAGCCCATGTTATCCGGTAGACACATTACCACCTTTGATGATTCTCCGGAGAAAATAGCCCGTCAACCTCGCAACCAATCGTAGAGTAAGACAATATTATGGCTTGAAGGGTGGCTGACAACTGCTGACAATGGCTGAAGAATTGGTTGTTCGCTCAAAGATAATACAAAGCGAGCGGCGGCTTAGGGGCGGAAACGGCCGATCGGCACAGTGACATTTAGCAGTGCCCTCTCACGCGCGTCATTGCCAGCATAGAGCCTTCAATTCGGTCAACCGAAGTTTGCACGCGCGATCAACCGTGCCAGAGTCTGCATTCGGCAAGAGGGTGATCGCATTTGTTTTGCGGCGAAGCGCGTAAAATCGAGCGGCAGCGAAGACGTCGCAAGCGAGCGACAGCGAAGACTTGCGGGGCAGGGGGAGCCGAACCAGAATGAGGCGCCGAACGGCGACGAGAGCGACCCCCAGGACGCGGTCTGGTTTGGGGGCGGAGCCCGTCCCCAAGTGAAACGCGGGAAAGTGCTTTTTAGACGAGCGTCCAGTGAGGAAAAAAGGCACTTTCCCGCGCTTCGCGGGGACCTGCCAAGCCCCTGTGGGGCGCGGAGAGAGCGCAGCGAACCGGAGGCAAGAGTGCGTGCTAATTTCCGCCCTAGCGGAAAAGGGAAAGGGAAGCCGCCCTAGCGGCCAGGCGGAGCCTGCCTTTGCCGGTTAGTACTCACCCGCGCAGGTGTGTCGCTTCGCGACACACTGAAGACGTAGGGATGCCATCAAGATCCTATTCATCTTATTACAATGGTCACAACTACTGTTACCAACGTACTGGCGCCATAGCGTTGGAACCGCAGGAATAGCCAAGTGCGAAAACAACTACATTGAGGTTGTTAACAACCTCGGCGTAGTTGTTAACAACCTCAATGTAGTTGTTAACAACCCCATCGAATAGGTTATTGAAAACTATCATCGCATTGCTCTGTGAAAATCAGCCTCAAAACAATGTAAAAAAACATCAAAATTATAATGCTGTTGCATTTATCATAATCTAACACAAAGCACAACTTCAATGCTAAGATTGTGAAATGGAACCTAAATCGATAAAACAACCGAGAACCGCCGCAGCCATAGCCGCTCGATGGGGGCTTGGGACTCCCGAGCAACGCTGGCAGCTTAAAATTAATTCAGTAATTCAGTTTGTTGCTAGACTTGGATGGGCGACAGTCGAAATGGTGAATTACCATTTAGATCAATCTAAGCGCGACTGGGTAGCTCAGATGGTTCATGAGAAATGGTTCATCTCGAAACTCGCCATTATCGATGATAGACCTGCAACAATTTTAGTTTTGACGCATAAGGCGCAGCGGACTGTGAAGCAAGTATATCCCTTTATAGGCCGGCGAATTGATAGGGAGGCGTCAAGGCAATCGCGCCATGACTTTATCGCATCATGGGCTGCTTTGTGGTTATTGAAGAACAGGCATGATTTGAAAATTAGGCAAAGTAAGCTTGAAATTTGGACAGATCGAGTAATGCGTGGATTTATCTATGATGAATACACTCGTCCTGATATTTCTATAATGTCCGATGATAATGTATTGTTAAATATTGAAGTGGAACGTACTCGAAAATCTAGCGCACAGGAAAATTATCAATTCTTTAAAAAACTAGAATATTTCGAGCGCAATGGCATTGAGAATTTTTTGGTCTTTGAAAGTCGAAAATTGGCTGCTCGATTTTCCGAAGAAATGCAACGTGCTAAGCATTTTGGCCTCACACCATGGTTTCGGGATGTTAATTCAAAACGGTGGTGCGAACTTAGAAATCACGAACGAGAAATTTTCGATCTCAAGATTGTGATCAGCATATGGGATTATGATAAAAAAATTATAACAGATATTTTTTATTCAGATGCGTATTTCCAAGAGTCAAGTGAGAATTTTGTATAACTTTAAAAGAAATAATTTCATTAATTTAAAACAAAAAAATACAGGCTCAAAGTAAATTTGAAGACTTTCCTTCAAACTCTGTTTTTTCACTTCCAGAAAAATGTCCTTTAGTAGTTTATTGATCATTCAAATCTCCATCAGTCACATCGTTGTCATGGACGGTATTGTTTTTATTCTATGAAGTAACTATTGGCTAAGCCAGCAGCGTGCAAGCCCATTTCAGTCGCAAGATCATCAAGTGGGACCATGGTGTCGATTTTAAAAGATCTCGAAATCTGGTCTTCTTCTAAGTTATTTTTTTTGAAATTTGGCTTGGTGTACTGCGCGATGTGTCCAGTTGCGCGGCTTATTTCGTAATTTTTCACATCTATTCTCTGGTGTTCATATATTTCAATTGAAAAGTCCGTTGAGTAACTTGACGGCCGATACTTTGAAAGAACCAATCGGATAGACACCGCAAGAATAGATGTCAAGGCAGCCAATGTAATGGCTAGTTGGGTTGCAATAGCATATTCGTTCATATCATTTTTCCTCAATTTCAAGTTTGGGCTAGCTACCCGTGGTGAAACTCCATGTCTTACTGACTGTGGTGGCGCCGGCATTACCGGAAAAAACTACGTTGTAGGTCGTATTAGTTTTGAACGGGATCTTGCCAATGATAAAGGCAATATTCGACGCAAGGTATGCATTGGGATCATTTGCTTTCGTCATCAGGCGGGCCTCCAACGGCATTGCCTGGCCCGCTTCGGTAACGGTGAAGCTATTCACAGTTAACGTCTGCCCTTCTTTGATCGCCACGCATATCGGGAAACTGGTTTTGGTCGGAAAGTCTGCATTTGATGTCGACAGATCAGGGAATGGATTGGGCGTTTCCACCCCCGCATGCAAGGGAACGGCCGTCTGTTTGTCTGCCGGGTAGGTACCTAGGAAATCGCTGGCGTTGAACTGAGGTTGTACATTGGACTGGTAGCCTAACTCCATCACTACTGTTTGCGACGCATCGGCCCCGACTGCTACGCCGATCTCGCGCGGGAATTGATACATCAGGCCCGTTCGGTGGTACACGGTAGCCACTAGGGAGTTGAAGGCAGCCAGAATACCCTGATTGCCTCCGAAGGCGCCTTCTTCACCAACATATGCGCCTGCGTAACCAGCATGCTGCGCACGATCAATTTCCTGTACTCCAGTGAACAATGGTTTGGTGGCGTCTTCGATATGAAACTGCGGACGGCTGTACGTCGTGTTAATCGCCGACATATCGACTGTCCCGCCATTGTTGATATCGTTGATTATCACGTAGTGCAAGTGATTCGATGCCGCCGTATCGAGCAGCGGATTCTGCGCCAACAGGCCCAGGCCCAGGTTGGAGCGAAAGTCATTGAGCGCTGAGACGAACTGGAATTCAGGGGAATCTGAGGCGTAGGTTAGGACCGGCACTGTCGTTTGCAGATCACCTGGCGTTACGGTGGGAGGAGTGACAACAGGTGTGGTTACTGGCGGCGCTGCCGCGACTTGACCCGATGGGCCACCACTACCGCCACCGCACGCGGACAGCGATGCCGCGAAAATAATCGTCATTGTCAATTTCAGTTTCAAGACTTTGCTTCCTTAATTTGAAAGTAGGTTTGCTAAGTTGCATATTAGCACGAGCTACGACATACGTAGTATCGTGAAATCATGTAAGTAACGATTCTCGTAGTTCCGAAACTTCGAGGAACTACAAAATGGCGAATGCCAATGAGCTTTGGGGGCACAGGTTAAAGGAAATTCGTACTGCAGCTGGACTATCACAAAAAACACTTGGTATTCAGGCTGGTCTGGACCAGTTCGTGGCGAGCACACGAGTGAACCGCTACGAATTGGGTGTGCATAAAGCCGACTTCCTGATTGCCCAGCGGTTAGCCGAAATTTTGAACGTTCCGACGGCGTACTTTTACACGGAGGACGATCGCCTGGCTGAGCTGATGGTTGCATACCACCGCGCGAGCGCACGCAAAAAAGCTGCCATTCTCAAGACCGCTAAGGAATGACCCTCCTTCCATCCGCCTCTGAAACACTTGCCCACTCGCGCCAGCGCTAACTTGCCACTATGGCGAGTAGCGTCTATACACCGCAAAGAGGTGGTCAACGTCGTCAAACGGGTGGCGACTCATATTATGCGCCGGGTGCAGGCGCTTGCCCTCCCGAAGGGGGCGCACCGGCGGGCCGATTTTTCACTTTAGCGGCCTGGCGCCCGTTCAGGGCGACACCCCCGGCGTCTCCGGCGCTCTTCCAGAGCGACCGGCCCCAGACATTAGCGGACCGGGGTAGTCACAACGAGGAAAGCTATGCCTGCTCAAAATTGGGCGCGGACTTGGGTGTTAAGACTACGGGGAAAATATCGCAGGACAATCAGAAGAAACACAAGATTCCAAAGAAAAACGCCTGGATTCTTCTGGTTTGTTGTCAATTTTCTGAATTCTTGTAGTTAGTATCTTGGGCAAATACCAGTACCATCCGCCCGTCTTGGTTCCCAGTTCTTTGGAAGACTCGATGCCAATTTTTGATTTTGCGCGGTTGGCTGCAGTCCATGAATATCCCGCATCGCTTACTTCAGCCTTTACCATTTTGGCGGGCATTCTTCCACCGTGATCCGATAAAAGATCGATTAGCAAGTTCTCCAGACCAGCAGCACCCGATTCTTCACAGCTATCGTCGTGCTCGACGTTACCTAAAATTTCTCTCGCGGTCCCTTCAATTGTGCCTTCCCATACTGCGTGGGTGGCCTCGATGCCATTGATGATGGGCGACAGCTCGATTGCATAGGCAATGCCTCCGTCGTCCGGTGCTATGTTTGACTTGGCTCGTGCCAAGACCCGTCGAGAGCCGCCTTCCTCTTTGGCCGCCACTAGGACCATGCGTGCGAGTGCGCCGAATGCTTGGGATCCGATGACGCGGTCTGCGGGAGCCTTACCTGCGCCGCCTTTTGCAAAGTGGGTGATGCCGATAACTGCGCAGTTGTGTGTCTCTGCGAAGTCGACCACGGCTTGCAGAGCGCGACGCACGTCATTGGCGCGATGCATGTCACCAGACACTGCGGATACGATAGGATCGATGATGAGTAAAGAAACGCCTCCAATTTTTTCGACAGCTTTGTATAGTTCATGGATATCATGAGCGGGATCGAAAGGGATTCTTTCGTTATCCAGCGTAATGCCATCGATGAAATGACAGCGGGCCATGTCCGCGCCGGATGCCAACAACCGCGGGACGAGCGTGTCGTCGGCATTATCTTCGCTCGACCAAATAAGGATGTTGCCACTCTTGCCGCAGCGCTTCCCATCGGGCCAATTTCCTTGCGAGGTCAAAGCGGCGGCAAGGCCAAGTGCCAGCGTGGTCTTACCCGTGCCGGCGGCGCCGGCTAAGATTGTCAACTTCCCAGCCGGAAGCCAGCCGTCCCATAGCCAAGTTATGGGCATCGGAACGATTTGACTGCCACAACGAAGATTGACCACTCGAACCCCGCCGAGTTCGTCCGTTGGCTTGGGTGACGTGCTTCTGTGAACAGGTGAAGGATCCTCCGAACTGGCAGATCTCACGACACGATTCGGCACGGCTTGCTCGTCCGAATTCATCGCGTCTAGCAGAGATAGCCCGGCCTCCACGGATCTAACTACTCGCGCATTGCGAGAGGTGTCCTTCGTCAGCGCAATGGTATCTAATTGAGTAGAGCCCGCATCCATCGATCTATCCAAGAGCGGCCTCCATTCCGTTTTGCAGCCGGCGAGCACAAGTCAATAACCTCTCGCGTTCCAAGTCCGACAGCTCGTGATTAGATGCAAGTTGTTTCGCAAAATGCCAAGCGACAAGGGTTTCAAATGCAATGCCTACTAACACATCACTAGCACTGAATTGCCGCCGAGTTCCCTGTAAAAAATTTCCACCGATGGGCTTTGGATACAGATCGGAAAAATTCATATCGATAGCGCCGAGAACCTCGGCGGCGCCGCACCCTGCGAAACAGTGCAAAAGGATCCGCCCATCATCTAGCTCCCTGATTGCCAAAGACGGGTGTATGTCGTCATGAGCAGGGCAGCACGCTTGCCACTTGTCTCTGCCTCTCTTCTTCACTTGCTGCAGGTTCAGTAAGAGATTTTGAATGCTCATTCAATGCCGCCTTCCGCCAGTCTTGCAATGAAATCTTCAACTTGCGAATAGTCCCAGACCGTCACGGACTGGCTTAGTTTAAAAGGACGTGGGAACGTCTCCGCACGTACCCAACGCCATATAGTCGCTGGGCTGACGGGCAGCAGGCCTGGTTTGCCAGGAGTGCTGGCGAGCTGACTAATCCTAATGACTCTCTTTGACATCTCTTCCCCCTTGGTGATACGCCATAGCGCGATGGGAAGACTATCTCCTTTTTTTTTAATCAGTATAGGCAACTACTCAGTATCGTCGGCAGCTACTCGGGTTTTTTTAGGTTTCGGCTTTTTTCTCAATGCTTTTGGTATCTCTTTTAACATTTTTTCAATAGTGGTTTCGCACACTGTCTGGCCGCGAAGTTGAGTTTTTTTGACGATCGTCGCCGCAGCGGCTGAGGCATGGTTGTAGTCTATGCCGGCGATGTCGCAGACCCCTGCGAATGCTCTAAAAACATTGTTTCGCTCACGAGTTCCCAAGGGTTTATCATCATCCTCTTCTGCTGTCGCCCGCGCTTCTGCTGTCGTCCGCGATTTTTCGAAGCTTACTTTTTTTGCAAAATCCAGCGTATTAAATATTTGTTCTTCTTGTGAGATGTTTGATTCATATTTCAATGAATGATTGTTTTCAGAAAAGTTCGTGAATAACGGGTCGTCTACGAGGTCGTCTTGGCCGATGAATTCGGCTATTTGGGAGTAATCAATCGTCGCGCGGCCTGTCGCGATATTGTGAGAAATCTCTATACCTTCAGTGGAACAAATACGTTCGACGTCATCCAGTCTTACTAGGAAAACATCCGATTCATGTTCGGGTGTATACTCGTCCACACGCATACGTGTGTCGCGGAGGTAGACCGCGAGCCGGCCCTGATCAATTAGTGATGCAACCTTATATGTTAGTGAGTCGATAGCCGTTGGAGAAATCCGCTGGTACCGCACCCTATCTTCCGCAGTCTTTATGTTATAAATGATGGAAAACAGAAGCTCAGGTAAGTCTGCAGCTAAGATCAAGGCAGGTACGCTGTTCTCATCCTCATCAGGATTTCTGAAATGGAATACGTTCTGAGTGACTAAGGGAATATATTGCCAGATCGATCCGCGCCGGGTGTGTGGAGTCATTGTTCACCCCATGCTCGCAACCGGATTATTTCGCCACCAATACGTAATTTGTCCAAGTAATCGGCCCAGCGTTGCATCATCTCGCGCCGTGCGGGAAGGTGTGCCGTACGATTGTATGCGCGGCCATTCACATCTTTAACGGCATGTGCAAGCTGGTGTTCAATCAGGTCGATACGCTCTTCCAGCACTTCATCCATGATAGTGCGAGCCATTGCTCGGAAGCCGTGGCCGGTCATTACACCTTTGGCGTAACCCATGCCTCGTAATGCTGCGTTGATCGTGTTTTCGCTCATACACGTCTTGCTGCGCAGGCTAGGGAAGACATACTTGCCATGTCCGGTTACGGGGTATAGCGTACGCAGTATCTCGACCGCTTGCACTGACAACGGTACCATGTGTTCAACCTTCATTTTCATCTTGCTGGCAGGTATGCGCCACTCTGCCGCATCAAGATCGATTTCGCTCCATTCGGCAGTGCGGAGTTCACCCGGGCGCACGAACACCAGCGGGGCCATTTTGAGCGCGGCGACCGCCGCCGGGAAACCGTTGTAGTCAAAGATGGCGCGCATCAGTTCGCCGGCTTGCTTGGGTTCCGTGATTGCGGCAAAATGTGATCTGGGGACTGCTGACAGTGCCCCTTTGAGATCTGTTGTCACATCGCGCTCAGCCAATCCAGCGGCTACTGCATACCGGAATACCTGCCCACATATTTGTTTGACCCGGTGAGCTGTGTCGATAGCACCTCGTGCCTCCATTTTTTGAACTGTTGCCAGTACGTCTAATGGCTTGATTGTGGATATGGCGGTCTTGCCCAAGAAAGGGAACACATTGTTTTCCAAAGCAGAGGTAACTTTTTCTTGGGTATTGGCGCCTCTGTCTGCCGCTGTCTTGGCAAGCCACTGACGCGCCACCACTTCAAAGGTTTGTTCCGCTGCAGTGGTCCTGGCCAGTTTTTCTTCGCGTTTGGCTTGGCTTGGGTCGATAGGGGGGATCGACGCTAGCAGCTTGCGGGCTTCCTCGCGACGGGCTCTTGCTTGGGCTAGCGATACGGCAGGGTATATTCCCAGCGCTAGAGTCTTCTGCTTGCCGTTAAATCTGTAATTCATACGCCAGCATTTTGCTGTCGGCGTTACTAGCAAATACATCCCGCCGCCGTCGCTAAGCTTGTCGCCGGCAGGCGCACCGCTGTGCTTTACCTGTCTTATGCCTGTGTCTGTCAGTGCCATTGCCTCGCCCCCTGTTGGTATCCGGTTTTTTGCGATCTGTTGATACCAACAAAAAAACCATATTTTTGGTGGTATCCCATGCTATTGCATAACTTGGCGTGAGACAACAAAAAACCCGCTTCACCTATGAGGCGAGCGGGCTTTGATACTGCGTAATACAGGGTGATGCATGTTGCTGGTGCCGACTGCCGGTTTCGAACTGGCCACCTGATGATTACAAATCAACTGCTCTACCAAATGAGCTAAGTCGGCGTAACTTGTACGCGGCGAATTATACGCTATTTAATTCGCGTCAGAGTGGGGCGGCCACCCTTTTTCGGCGGTTCGTTGTTGTCGTCCGACGTGCTGGCGGGGGCGGTTTTCTGCTCGCTGGCGCTGGCCGGTACGGCCGACAGCACCGGCGCCGGCGCGCTCTCGGCTATCTCGGACGGGGCCGCCGCGTTGCCGCCCGCTTGCGGCTCGAAGGCCATGCCCTGGCCGTTTTCGTTGGCGTAGATGGCCATCACGTTGTTGACCGGCACGTAGATTTCGCGCGACACGCCGCCGAAGCGGGCGTTGAATCGGATGCTGTCGTTGTCCATCTTCAGGCCCGAGGTGGCGCCGAAGCTGATGTTGAGGACGATTTCGCCCTTCTTCACATATTCCATCGGCACCGTGGTCGAGGCGTCGACCTTGACGGCGAGGTAGGGCGTGTAGCCGCTGTCGGTACACCATTCGTAGATGGCGCGCAGCATATAGGGCTTGGTAGAGATGTCAGGCATGATTTGGCAGACTGTAAAACCCGGCGCGCCCGCGGACGGACGCGCCGATACTTCAAGTGAGGCGGTCGGCGCCCGATTAACGGCGCATGACCTTTTCCGACGGGGTCAGCGCTTCGATGTAGGCCGGGCGCGAGAAGATGCGTTCGGCGTACTTCATCAGCGGCGCGGCGGTCTTCGACAGTTCGATGCCGTAGTGGTCGAGGCGCCACAGCAGCGGCGCGACGGCCACGTCGAGCATCGAGAATTCATCGCCCAGCATGTACTTGTTCTTCAGGAACAGCGGCGCGAGCGTCGTCAGGCGGTCGCGGATTTCGGCGCGGGCCTTGTCGTGGCTCTTGTCGTTGCCCTTGGCGCGTTCGCTTTCGAGCACGTGCACGTGGACGAACAGTTCTTTCTCGAAATTGAACAGCATCAAACGGGCGCGCGCGCGCATCAGCGGATCGGCCGGCATCAGCTGCGGGTGCGGGAAGCGCTCGTCGATGTATTCGTTGATGATGTTCGACTCGTACAAAATCAGTTCGCGCTCGACCAGGATGGGCACCTGGCCGTAGGGGTTCATGGTCGAGATGTCTTCCGGCTTGTTGAACAGGTCGACGTCGCGCACTTCGAAGTCCATGCCTTTTTCAAACAGGACCAGGCGGCAGCGTTGGGAAAAGGGGCAGGTCGTACCCGAATAGAGAACCATCATGTTTATAGTTCCTTAGAAACAAAGGGGGTGAAGCCGCGAACGGATCACCCCGGAACGATCACCCGCCATTGCGGGCAACAAAAAACAGGCACCGGCCAACGGCCGGCACCCTACTTATTTGACTTCTTTCCAGAACGACGCGTTCAAGCGCCACGCCAGGAAAGCGAACAGGGTCAGCACCAGCAACACCCACACGCCAAGTTGCTTGCGCGCTTGTGCGGTCGGTTCCGCCATCCATTCCATGTAGCCGACCAGGTCGGCCACCGTAGTGTCGAACTCCAGCTTCGTCATCGTGCCGGGCGTGACTTGCTCGAAGCCGACCAGTTTGCTGACCAGCTTGCCGTCCTCGCCCATCTCGTCCGCCATCTTCGCGGCCTGCACGCCCTGCAACTGCCACAACACGTGCGGCATGGCCGCGTTCTTCAGGATGGCGTTGTTCCAGCCGGTGGGCCGGGTGTCATCCTTGTAGAACGTGCGCAGATAAGTATACAGGTAGTCGGCGCCGCTGCCCGCTTCCGACGATTTGGCGCGGGCGATCACCGATAAATCCGGCGGCACCGTGCCGAACCACGCTTTCGCGTCCTTGGGATTCATGGCCGTGACCATCATGTCGCCCACTTTATCACTGGTGAACAAGAGATTGCCCTTGATCTGGTCTTCGCTCAAGCCCAGGTCGCGCAGACGGTTGTAACGCATCGAGGACGCATTATGACAGTTCAGGCAGTAATTGACGAATAGCTTGGCGCCGTTTTGCATGGCGGCCATGTTGTGCGAGCGGTCAGGCGCCTTGTCTAGCAGATAGCCTTCGTCGGCGGCCAGTGCCAGGCCCGGCAGCAGGGCCAGGATGCAGAGCAGTTTTTTATGCAAATTCATGTGGTGTCCTTTATGAGCTTATCGTGGCGGCGGTCAGTGCGCGTGGAACACGACACGGTCCGGCACCGTCTTGAAGGTGCCCATGGCGCTCCACCACGGCATCAACAGGAAGAAGCTGAAGTAGAACAGCGTGCACACTTGCGACACCAGCGTGCGGGTCTCGGTCGGCGGCAGCGTGCCCAGGTAGCCCAGCGTCACGAACGACAGGAAGAACAGCGCGTACACATATTTGTGCCAGTCGGGACGATAGCGTATCGATTTCACCTTGGAGTGATCGAGCCACGGCAGGAAGGCCAGGATCACGACCGAGCCGCCGAAGAAGACCACGCCCCAGAATTTCGCGTCCAGCACCGAGGGCAGCATGCCGATGATGGCCAGCAGCGCGATCACGGCGATGGCCGCTTTGATGGCCAGCGACAGGCGCGACTTGAGCCAGATGAAGACGACATAGGCGGCCACGCCGAACATCAGCACCCACATGAAGTCGGCCGTGGTGGCGCGCAGCACCGAGTAGAAGGCGGTGAAGTACCAGGTCGGGGCGATGTGCAACGGGGTCTTGAGCGAGTCGCCGGGCAGGAAGTTGTTGTACTCCAGGAAGAAGCCGCCCATTTCCGGCGCGAAGAACACGACGGCGCTGAAGATCACGAGGAACACCGACACGCCGAACAGATCGTGCACGGTGTAATACGGGTGGGATGGGATGGAATCGACCGGGTGGCCGTCCGGGCCCAGGTTTTCCTTCACTTCGATGCCGTCCGGATTGCTGGAGCCGACTTCATGGAGCGCGATCAAGTGGGCGGCGACCAGGCCCAGCAGCACCAGCGGGATGGCGATCACGTGGAAGGCGAAGAAGCGGTTCAGCGTGGCGTCGGAGACGACGTAGTCGCCCCGTATCCACAGCGACAGGTCGGGGCCGATGAAGGGAATGGCGCCGAACAGGTTGACGATTACCTGCGCGCCCCAGTAGGACATCTGGCCCCACGGCAGCAGGTAGCCGAAGAAGGCTTCCGCCATCAGGCACAGGAAAATCGCGAAGCCGAACAGCCAGATCAGTTCACGCGGCTTGCGGTAGGAGCCGTACAGCAGGCCGCGCGTCATGTGCAGGTAGACGATGATGAAGAAGGCCGATGCGCCGGTCGAGTGCATATAGCGCACCAGCCAGCCCCACGGCACTTCGCGCATGATGTATTCGACGGAACCGAAGGCCAGCGTGGCGTCCGGCTTGTAGTGCATGGTCAGGAAGATGCCGGTGACGATTTGCAGCACCAGCACCAGCATGGCCAGCGAACCGAAGATGTACCAGAAATTGAAGTTTTTCGGGGCGTAGTATTTGCCCCATTGATCGTTCCACAGCTTGGTCAGGGGAAAGCGGTCGTCGACCCAGCCCAGGGCTTTTTCAGCGACCGGCGCATGGTCGGGAAACTTTGTCTCTTTGAAAGCCGCCATGATTTATGCCTCGCCTTTCTCGTCTTTGCCGATGACCAGCTTGGTATTTTCCGCGTTGAGGAACATATAGCGCGGCACTTGCAGATTGTCCGGCGCCGGCTTGTTTTTGAAGACGCGGCCGGCCAGGTCGAAAGTGGAGCCGTGGCAAGGGCACAGGAAGCCGCCGACCCAGTCGTCCGGCAGCGAGGGCTGCGGGCCGGCCGTGAATTTGGACGAGGGCGAGCAGCCCAGGTGGGTGCAGATGCCGACCGCGACCAGCAGGTCGGGATGGCGCGAGCGCCATTCGTTGCGGGCGTAGGTGGGCGTGAATTCGTCGGGGTTGCGTTTGGAGTCGGCGTCGGCCACCTTGCCGTCGGTGTGCTTGAGCGACGCCACCATTTCGGGCGTGCGCTTCAGGATCCAGACCGGCTTGCCGCGCCATTCGACGGTCCTCATCTCGCCCGGAGCGAGCGTCGAGATGTCGACTTCGACCGGAGCGCCGGCCGCCTTGGCGCGTTCGGACGGCTGGAAGGTGCTGACCAGCGCGGTGGCGGTGGCCAGGCCGACGCCGCCGCCGACCACGGCGGTGGCGACCAGCAGGCCACGCCGGCCGGAATCGAGTTGCTTTTCGTTACTCATACAAACCCCAATCAGTCAATAATGCGAACAAAAACGCGAAACCTACACAGAGCCCGAATATAGCTTATAGCAACCTTAAATTATAGGTGAACCGAGTAACGAATTAAAGCAAAAACGTTGCAAGGATCATTATTGAGGCTTTTTATATCTCGCTTTTAATCTGGGATCGGCGCGGCCGCTCCTCGTCAGGGCCGCGTGCGGCCCGGTTGACGCCGCTCAAGCGCGCGGCGTGAAAGTTGTGCTTGCGCAAGCGGCAACGGTGTTTGGATTCTAATTGAAAAAATAGTATGATCGAAGGCAGTCTGTTCACAATTGACCACACAGTGAGGATATAAACATGGCAATGATGCAGGAATTTAAACAATTCGCCATGAAAGGCAATGTGGTCGACCTGGCGGTGGGCGTCATCATCGGCGGCGCCTTCGGCAAGATCGTCGATTCGCTGGTGCAGGACATCATCATGCCGCCGATCAGCAAGCTGTTCGGCGGCCTCGATTTCGCCAATTACTATTTGCCGCTGAACGGGCAAAACTCCTCGCTGAGCCTGCTCGAAGCGAAAAAACTGGGCGCCGTCTTCGCCTACGGCAATTTCGCCACGATTTTGCTCAACTTCATCATCCTGGCCTTCGTAATCTTCCAGATGGTGCGCATCATGAACAAGGCGCGCAGGGTGGAGGCGGCGCCGGAAGCGGTGGCGCCGGCGACGCCGGAAGATATCGTGCTGCTGCGTGAAATCCGCGACGCCCTGAAGAAATAAGTGTGAGAATAATTGAAAGACCGGGCGGCCGCCGGGACTGGCCGCCCGCCGCCCCCGCCGATACCCCTAGCAGGACGCTATGCGACGACTCTGGTTATTGTTCGCGCAAACGGTGACCATCGTGTTGGCGCTGTATTGCGTCTACACGGCGGTGCGGCCGGACGGCGCGCTGCGCGTGGCCAGCCGCGTCGAACAGATAGGCCGCGCCGCCTCCAGCCCCGTGCTGACCCAGGCCACCGGCGGCGCGCCGGCGCCCGGCTCTTACCGGGCCGCGGCCGGGCGCGCCATGCCGGCCGTCGTCAACATCCTGGCCAGCAAGACGCGGCTGCGCCACCACCACCGGCTGCTGCGCGATCCCTTCTTCCAGAAATTCTTCGGCGAGCGCGAGCGCGACGGCGACCAGGACGACGATGAAACCAGCCTCGGCTCCGGCGTCATCGTCAGCGCCGACGGCTACATCCTGACCAACAACCACGTCGTCGACGCCGCCGACGATATCGAAGTGGTGCTGGCCGACGGCCGCAAGGCCGCCGCCAAGGTGGTCGGCACCGATCCGGAAACCGACCTCGCCGTCATCAAGGTCGCGCTCGCGAAGCTGCCCGTGATCGTGCTGGGCCAGGCCGAGCAGGCGCGCGTCGGCGACGTCGTGCTGGCCATCGGCAATCCCTTCGGCGTGGGCCAGACCGTGACCATGGGCATCATCTCCGCCCTGGGCCGCAACAATCTGCACATCAACCACTTCGAGAACTTTATCCAGACCGACGCCGCCATCAATTTCGGCAACTCGGGCGGCGCGCTGATCGACACCAATGGCAACTTGCTGGGCATTAATTCGGCGATTTACTCGCAGAGCGGCGGCTCGGTCGGCATCGGCTTCGCCATCCCCGTGTCGACGGCCAAGGCGGTGATGGAGGAAATCATCCAGACCGGCCACGTGGTGCGCGGCTGGATCGGCGTCGAATCGCAGGAAATCACGCCGGAGCTGGCGCAAAGCTTTGGCTTGAGCAAGCAGAGCGGCGCCATCATCGCCGGCATCGTGCGCAACGGCCCGGCCGACCGCGCCGGCCTGCGGCCCGGCGACATCTTGCTGTCGGTCGAAGGCAAGCCGGTGGCCGACACCAATGCCATGCTCAACCTGATCGCCCAACTGCCGCCCGGCGGAAAAGCTAAAATGACGGTGCTGCGCAAAAACGGCGAGTCGACCTTCGACGTCACCGTCGGCAAGCGGCCGGCCTCCGCCAAATAGGGCACGGCCCGGCAGCCCGATCAACTTTTCTGGACCATCCATGCATCTGCGCGACCTGACTCAATTCCTCAAAGAACTGGCGGACAATAACAACCGCCCATGGTTCATCATGAACAAGCCGCGTTACGACATCCTGCGCGAAGAATTCCTGCAAGTGGTGACGGACGTGATCGCCGAAATCGGCAAGTTCGACCCGGCCGTCAAATTCTGCAATCCGAAAAAGGCCATGTTCCGCATCAACCGCGACGTGCGCTTCGCCAACGACAAGAGCCCGTACAAGACGCGTTTTTCGGCCGCCATCGCGCCCAACGACCTGCGCCGGCCGAGCAAGGCCGGCGGCCCGACCTATTATGTGCAGATCGACGGCCAGGGCCGTTTGCTGTTCGGCGCCGGCGAATACATGCCGCCGGCCGGCCGCCTGCGCGCGCTGCGCCAGCACATGGTCGACGACGCGGCCGGCTTCACCAAGGTGCTGAAGAATAAAAAGCTGCGCGCGACCTATGGCGATATCCAGAACGAAGGCAAGTTGCAGCGGCCGCCCAAAGGCTTCGACCCGGAAGCCGAGCACATCGAGTACATCAAGCTGAAAAGTTTTTTCATGTGGACGGAAGCGCAGCTGAAGCTGAACCAGCCGGAATTGCTGGTGCCGGAAATCGTGAGCGGCTGGAAAGATGCCTTGCCGCTGGTGACGTGGATGCGCGAGGCGCGGGAAGAGGACGTGGTCGAAGGGTAGGCGGGGAAGCGGGCGGCGCCCGGTCCGGACCCCGCCGCGCCGCCGTCCGGCCTTCAGGCCGCCACGCCGCCATTCATTTTTTCATCGCGCGGATCGCGCGCCAGCAAACGCCGCACCAGATCCTGCGGCTGGTCGCCGTCGAACAGCACGCCGGCCACCGCGTTGGTGATCGGCATCTCGATGCCCAGCCGGGCCGCCAGTTCGCGCACGGCCTTGGCGCAGGGCACGCCTTCGGCCACATGGCCCAGCTCGCTCACGATGACGTCCAGCGGCTTGCCCTGCGCCAGCCCGAGGCCGACGCGGCGGTTGCGCGACAGGTCGCCGGTGCAGGTCAGTATCAAGTCGCCCATGCCGGTCAGGCCCATGAAGGTTTCGATCTGGCCGCCCAGCGCCGTGCCCAGGCGCGTGATTTCCGACAGGCCGCGTGTGATGAGCGCGGCGCGCGCGTTGAGGCCCAGGCCGAGGCCGTCGGCCACGCCGGTCGCGATCGCCAGCACGTTCTTGACCGCGCCGCCCACTTCCACGCCGACCAGGTCGGTGCTCGAATAGACCCGGATGTTGCCGCCATGGACGGCGGCGACGACGCAGTCGCGCAGCGCGGCCGAGTCCGACGCGATGGTCAGCGCGCACGGCAGGCCGCGCGCCACTTCCTGCGCGAACGACGGCCCGGACAGCGCGCCGCCGGCCACCGCCTCGCCCAGCACCTGCTTGACGATCTGGTGCGGCAGCAAGCCGGTGCCGTATTCAAAACCCTTGCACAGCCAGACGATGTTGGGAATGGCGCGGCCCTTGAGCTGCTCCAGCAGCGGGCGCAGGCCGGCCACCGGGCAGGCCGCGATCAGCAGGCCGTGCTCGCCGGCCACATGGGCCAGCGCGGCGTCGAATTCGGTGTGGACGGTCAAGCCCTCGGGGAAGGGGAAGCCGGGCAGATAGGCGAGGTTGTCGCGGGCCTCGGCCATGTCGCGCATGACGGCGCTATTGCGGCCCCACAGCGCCACGTCGTGCCGGGTCGCCAGCGCCAGCGCGACGGCGGTGCCCCAGGCGCCGGCGCCGAGGACGGAAATCTTGCGGACTGCTTGCATGGCTCAATCGCCCCAGACGTCGCCGTTTTTCACGTAGCCGGCCAGGCCGTCCTTGTGACGCACCTTGAGCCAGCCGCTGTTGGCCGGTTCGGCCAGTTCCAGCAGCACGCCCTTGTCGGCGGTGAACACCGGCGTAGCGGCCTCGTCCGGCGTGGCGCGCACTTTCAGGCCGGGCGTGCGGACGATGACGCCGCGCTTGCCCGTCAAACCCTTGGCCTCGGTCCAGGCCAGATCGCCGCTGACGTCGCGCACTTTGACCCATTCGCCGTAGCTGAGCACCACTTCCAGCGGCGCGCCGCGCGGCACGATGAACAGCTTGCCGCCCTTGGTCGAAGGGGCGTCGTAGAGGATGACGGGATTCGGTCCCACTGTTTTATAGTCGAAGGCCAGACTGGCCGTCGTCGCCAGCATCAACATGGCGCCTGCGATCAAACGAGGGATGGTCATGGCTGGCCTTGACGAGAAGTAAATAAGAACCTGTTTCAAAATGAGCATGGCCGGGTGCTGCCACAACGCCATGGTCATTTTGAAGCGGGTACTAAGGCTCGAAGGCCGCAGGGGCCTCCGAGCATGGCAGCGCGCGACGCGCGGCGTGCCGGTGTCGCTTAGTGCGTGGCGGCGCCGTCGGCGGGCGCTGCGGCGGCGGCATCGGCCACCGCTTGCAGGCGCTGCTGATAAAACACTTCGAAGTTGATCTCGGCCAGGTGCACGGGCGGGAAGCCGGCGCGGGTGATCATGTCGGCGATGTTGGCGCGCAGGTAAGGGTAGACGATGTTCGGGCAACCGATGCCCAGCAGCGGATCCATCTGGTCGGCGGGAATGTTGCGCGCCTCGAAGATGCCGGCTTGCTTGCCTTCGGCCAGGAACGCGACCTTGTCCTTGATTTTGGCGGTGACGGTGATGGTCACGGTCGATTCGTAGATGCCTTCGGCCAGCGCCTCGGCGCCCACGTCCAGCGCCACTTCGATGGTCGGCGCTTCTTGTTCCAGGAAGATACCTGGGGAATTCGGCTGTTCCAGCGACATGTCTTTCAGGTAGACGCGTTGGATTTGGAATACGGGTTGCAGAGTTTCGTCAGACATGGAACGCTTTCGTGATAGAGGAAACGAGCGGCACGCGCCGCTCAGAGAGTGTACTTGCAACCGCTGCGCGCCGGGCGTGCTGCGCGGCTACGGTGCAACGCGGGGCCAATTGTATCAAAACCAATTTAGATTCAAACTATTTCTGCTGCCGCGTTGCTATTTGGAGTCTCTTAACCGTTTAACAAGGGGTCGAGGCCGCCGGCCTGGTCCAGCGCGTACAAATCGTCGAAACCGCCGACGTGGGTGTCGCCGATGTAAATTTGCGGCACCGTGCGGCGGCCGGTCTTTTTCATCATCAGCGCGCGCTGTTCCGGATCGAGGTCGATGCGGACTTTTTCGATCGCGGTCACGCCCTTCGCTTCCAACAGGCGCTCGGCGCGCACGCAATAAGGGCAAACGGCGGTGCTATAGAGTAATACGTGGGCAGTCATCATCATTTCCTTCACTATTTTTGCTGACTTGCTAGCTTGATGCCACCAAGAGTAAACTATTTTTCGGTTACTTGTTGACCAGTGGTAAGCCGGCGGCCTTCCATGCCGTCACGCCGCCGTCGAGGTTGACGACGTCCGTGAAGCCGGCTTTTTGCAGCAGGCCGGCCGCCGTGGCCGCGCGCGCGCCGCTCTGGCACACGACGATCACGCTTTTCGCCTTGAATTTCTCCAGCTCGCCGACGCGGCCGCCCAGCTCGGCCAGCGCGATATTTTTAGCGTCCGTCACATGTCCGGCCGCGAATTCGGCCGCGTCCCGCACGTCCAGGATCAGGGCCTTGCCGCGGTTGATGAGCTGCGTGGCCTCCAGCGGAGAGACGCGTTTGCCACGTTGCGTCAGTACCGGCCAGAGCAGGGCGCCGCCCGAAACGAGGACGATGGCGAGGATAAAAATATTGTCAATGAAGAATTTCACGGTGTCCCAATGGTTTAAGTCAATCCGCGCATTATAAAATAGAAGCTGGAAGAGTTCTGTAAGCTGCGTCTTTTATGTGCATGTCCACATATTAGGTGTGCATTTAACCTTTTTGTGAAAATGGCATTATGTATAAAATCGTATTCATGCGTCACGGCGAATCCACCTGGAATCTGTCGAACCGTTTCACCGGCTGGACCGACGTCGACCTGACCGACAAGGGCGTCAGCGAAGCGCGCGTCGCCGGCGAAGTGCTCAAGGCGGCTGGTTTCAGCTTCGACCTGGCCTACACCTCGGTGCTCAAGCGCGCGATCCGCACGCTGTGGCTGTCGCTGGACGCGATGGACATGATGTATCTGCCGATCAAGCACGACTGGCGCCTCAACGAGCGCCACTACGGCGCCCTGCAAGGCCTGGACAAGGGCGAGACCGCCGCCAAGTACGGCGACGAGCAAGTGCTGGTCTGGCGCCGCAGCTACGACACGCCGCCGCCGCCGCTGGAGCAGGACGACGAGCGCGCCTCCTTCAACGACCCGCGCTACGCCGGCCTGCCGCACGCCAGCATCCCGCTGACCGAATGCCTGAAGGACACCGTGGCCCGCGTCATGCCGGTCTGGGACGAGGACATCGCCCCGGCCATCCGCGCCGGCAAGAAGATCATCATCTCGGCCCACGGCAACAGCCTGCGCGCGCTGATCAAGATGCTCGACGGCATCAGCGACGACGACATCGTCGGCCTCAACATTCCCAACGGCCAGCCCCTGGTCTACGAGCTCGACGCCGACCTGAAGCCGATACGCCATTACTACCTGGGCGACCCGGCGGCGATCGCGGCGGCGCAGGCGGCCGTGGCCAATCAAGGTAAGGCCAAGTAAGTTTTGTCGTCTCCTTCCACCGGTTTGACGGCCCGCCGCGCGGCGGTCTTGCTGTGCCTGGCGCTGGCCTGCGGGGCCGCCCACGCCGGCGCCAAGGTCACCGAGCGCAGCAAGCAGAAAGCGGCGGCCGAGGCCGAGCGCGCCGGCTTGCAGCAAAAGCTCAGCGCCCTGAAACGCGACATCGGCCAGACCGAAAGCGCCAAGGACGACGCCGCCGACACGCTCGCCGCCTCGGAGGAGGCGATCTCGAACGCCAACCGCGCGTTGCACGACCTGGCCGCCGAGCAGGGCGTCACGAACGCCAAGCTCAAGCAGCTCGGCGAGCAGCACGACAAGCTGGCCGCGACCGTCGAGTCGCAGAAAAAGCAGCTGGCCCAGCTGGTGCGCCAGCAATACGTGGCCGGCAATGAAGACCGCATCAAGCTGCTGCTGTCGGGCGACAATCCCAACCGCATCAACCGCGACTTGCAGATGATGGTCTATGTGTCGCAGGCTCAGGCGCGGCTGCTCGACTCGCTGCGCGCCAACCTCAAGCAAGTCGAAACCATCCAGGCCGAGGCGCAGGACGCCAAGGACGACCTGGAAGAAATCGCCGAGGAACAAATCCAGCAGAAAGCCGCGCTGGAACAGGAAAAATCGCGCCACGCCGCGCTGCTGGCGACGCTGTCGCAGCGCCTCGTGGCCCAGCGCAAGGAAGCCGGCAACGTCGAGCGCGACGAAGTGCGCATGGCCGGCCTGGTCGACAAGCTCGGCAAGCTCATCGAGCAGCAGGCCGAGGCCGCCGCCGCCGAGAAGCGCCGCCTGGAACAGGTGGCCGCCGTCAAGGCCGCCAAGGCCAGGGCCGACGCCGAGGAGCGGGCCGAAGCGAAGGCGCGCGCGCTGGCCGTGGCCAAGGCCCGTGCCGAGGCCGAGCGCGAACGGCTGGCGCTGTTGAAGGCCAAGCCCGGCATCAAGCTGCCGCCGCTGCCGGCCGCGCCCGCGAAGCCCTTGCCGGCCGCCGACGACGCCGCGCTGGCGCAGCAAAAGCCGTCCGACAAGGCGGCCGCCCAGGCCGCGGACAAGGTCGCCGATAAATCAGCCGACAAGCCCGCCGATAAAGCCGCCGACAAACCGGTCGACAAATGGGCCGACCTCAAGGAGCAGCAGGCCAGACCCGCCGCGCCGGCGGCCGCGCCGTCCGACATCGCGCTGGCGCCGGCCGCGCCCGAAGGCGCTTTCGCCAGCCTGCGCGGCGAACTGCGCGCGCCGGTGGCCGGCAAGGTCGCCGCCAAATTCGGTTCCAAGCGCGGCGACGGCCCCAGCTGGAAAGGCGTGTTCATCCGTGCCAGCGAGGGCAGCGACGTCCACGCCGTCGCCGCCGGCCGCGTCGTGTTCGCCGAGTGGTTGCGCGGCTTCGGCAACCTCATCATCGTCGACCACGGCGGCCAGTACATGAGCATCTACGGCAACAATCAAGCGCTGCTCAAACGGGCCGGCGACATCGTCAAGGGCGGCGAGACCATCGCCAACGCGGGAAACAGCGGCGGCAACGAAGAATCGGGTTTATACTTTGAGCTTCGCCACCAGGGCCGGGCGTTCGATCCGGCCACGTGGGTCAAGTTCTAGGGTCGCGGATAAAACATGGGCAACAAAGTCAAGAGTTTCGGCCTGATCGGTCTGGGCATGGTGGCCGGCGTCACGGTGTCGTTGCAGTTTTCCGCCATCGCGCAAAAGGTGACCGGCTCGCCGGCCCCGCTGCCCCTGCAGGAATTGCGCGAGCTGACCGACGTTTTCGGCATCATCAAGAGCGATTACGTCGAACCGGCCGACGATAAAAAACTGCTGACCGAAGCCATTTCCGGCATGGTCGCCTCGCTCGACCCGCACTCGCTCTACCTCGATCAAAAAGCCTTCCGCGAAATGCGCGAAACCGTGTCCGGCAAATTCGTCGGCATCGGCATCGAAGTGGGCACCGAGGACGGCTACATCAAGGTCGTCTCGCCGATCGAGGATTCGCCCGCCTTCAAGGCCGGCATCAAGACCGGCGACCTCATTACGCGCATCAACGGCTCGCCCATCAAGGGCCAGTCGCTCGACGAGGCGATCAAGAAAATGCGCGGTGAGCCGCACTCCAAGGTCGAGCTGACCATCAATCGCAAGGGCGAAGACAAGCCGCTGCTGTTCCACGTGGCGCGCGAAGAAATCCGCGTCCAGAGCGTCAAGGCGAAGATGATCGAACCCGGTTACGCGTGGCTGCGCATCGCGCAGTTCCAGGAGCCGACCGTCGAAGACATGGCCAAAAAACTGGCGGCCCTGTATGCGCAAGACCCGCACATCAAAGGCCTGGTGCTCGACCTGCGCAACGATCCGGGCGGCGTGGTGCCGGGCGCCGTCGGCGTCTCCGCCGCCTTCCTGCCGAAGGACGCGGTGATCGTCACCACCAATGGCCAGCTGATGGAATCGAAGCAGACCTTCTACGGCCGTCCCGAATTCTACGCCGGCCGTGGTCCCGGCGATCCGCTGGCCAAGCTGCCGGCGGCGCTCAAGGACGTGCCGATGGTGGTGCTGGTGAACACCGGCTCGGCCTCCGCGTCCGAGATCGTCGCCGGCGCGCTGCAAGACTACAAGCGCGCCATCATCATGGGCTCGCAAACCTTCGGCAAAGGCTCGGTGCAAACCCTGCGCCAGCTGACCGCCGACACCGCCGTCAAGCTCACCACCGCGCGCTACTACACGCCGCACGGCCGCTCGATCCAGGCGCGCGGCATCGTGCCCGATCTGCTGGTCGACGAAACGGCCGACGGCGACGGCTTGAACAGCCTGCGCGTGCGCGAAGCGGATCTGCAAAAACACCTGGGCAACGAGGACGAGCAGGCCGACCCGGTCAAAGCGCCCCGGCACGACGGCCTGGAAGAGGAGCAGCGCCTGCTGGCGCTGGCCAAGAAGCAGAAGCCGGTCGAATTCGGATCGAAGGACGACTTCCAGCTGGCGCAGGCCCTGAACCATTTCAAGGGATTGCCGGTGCGGCTGGCGAAAGCCGATGTCGCCGCCGCCACCGACGCCGTGGCCGACAAGACCGAAGTCAAGTCCGACGCCAAGCCGGACCTGAAAACCGACGTCAAGCCGGACGACAAAAAAGCGCCGGCCAAAAAATAAGCGCGATGGGTTTGGCTCCGGCGGCGGAGCCGGGATCAGCGTTGCCCGTGAACGGGGTCTGACCCCGGTGTCCGCGCCGCTGACCGATCCCGATCTCGGCGCCGCTGCCAGTCCACCCGCGCGCACCTCAATATGGAACCCGTCGCACCCGATGAACGACAACCAACTGCTGCGCTACTCGCGCCACATCCTGCTCAATGAAGTCGGCATCGAGGGCCAGCAAAAGCTGCTGGCCGCGCACGCGCTGGTGATCGGCGCCGGCGGCCTCGGTTCGCCGGCCGCGCTGTACCTGGCGTCGGCCGGCGTCGGCCACATCACGCTGGTCGACGACGACGTCGTCGACCTCACCAACCTGCAGCGCCAGATCGCCCACAGCACCGCGCGCGTGGGCCAGCCGAAAGCCGAATCGGCGCGCCTCGCGCTCGAACAAATCAATCCCGACATCGCCATCACCGCGCTGACCGAACGCGCCGACGACGCTCGCCTGGCCGCGCTGGTGGCAGCGTCCGACGTGGTCCTCGATTGCAGCGACAACTTCGCCACCCGCCACGCCATCAACCGCGCCTGCGTCGCCGCGCGCAAGCCGCTGGTGTCGGGCGCCGCGATCCGTTTCGACGGCCAGGTCAGCGTGTTCGATACGCGCAGCGCGGCGGCGCCATGCTACGCCTGCCTGTTCCCACCGGACCAGCCGTTCGAGGACGTGGCCTGTTCCACCATGGGCGTGTTCGCGCCGCTGGTCGGCGTGGTCGGCGCGATGCAGGCGGCCGAGGCGCTCAAGCTGCTGATGGGCGTCGGCCAGTCGCTGGCCGGCCGCCTGCTGATGCTCGACGGCCTGCACATGGAATGGACCAGCATCCGCATCGAGCGCAACGCCGCCTGCCCGGTATGCGGCGGCGGTCATTGATACATGTGCTGATACAGCTACATGTGCTGATACACTCATAACAAATACACAACCGCAGCCCAACCAGTCCGATTCGGAGATTAAAACGATGATGCGCAGCCTACCCGCCTTGCCCCTGGTCCTCGCCCTTGCCGTCGCCGCCGCGTTCAGCGCGCCGGCGCAGGCGGCCAGCCACACCAAATATCTGATCGTGGCCGAAAACGGCAAACAGATCGGCGAGCAGGAAGTCGAGCGCGGGGACGATGGCCTGACCAAGGTCCGCTTCATCTACAAGGACAACGGCCGCGGCCCGGAACTGACGGAGCAATTCCGCATGGGCGCCGACGGCGTCATGACCGAATACACGGTGAAAGGCAATTCGACCTTCGGCGCCGTCGTCGACGAGCACTTCGAGCGCAAGGACGGCCAGGCGCTGTGGAAGTCGACCTCCGAGCACGGCGCCACCGCCGTCACCGGCCCCGCCATGTATTTACCGCTGAACAGCTCCTTCGAGATCGCGTCGGCCTCGATCACCGCGCTGGCCGCCGCGCCGGACCACAAGCTGGCGCTGCTGCCATCCGGTACGCTGGCCCAGCGCACGCTCGACACGGTGGACGTCAGCGCCAACGGCAAGACCGAGAAAGTGCAGCTGCTGGCGCAGACCGGCGTCGGCCTGTCGCCGTCGTTCTACTGGGCCACCACGGGCGAGCATCCGCGCATGTTCGGCCTCGTCATCCCCGGCTTCGCGTCGATGCTGGAGGAGGGCTGGCAGGGCGTGGCGCCGCTGCTGGCCGAACATCAGAAAGCGGCCGAAAGCAAACTGCTGTCCGACGACGCGGCCCAGCTCCAGCACCCGCTGACCGGCCTGACCGTGATCCGCAACGCGCGCGTGTTCGACAGCGAGAAGGCCACCGTCGGCGCGCTGTCCGACGTCTACGTGCTGCGCGGCCGCATCACCGAAGTGGTGCCGGCCGGCGCGCCGTCGCGCGGCGCCGTCAACGAAATCGACGCCAACGGCCGCATCATGCTGCCCGGCCTGTTCGACATGCACGCCCACGTCGACCGCTGGTCCGACGCGCTGCACGTGGCCGCCGGCGTCACCAGCGCGCGCGACATGGGCAACGACAACGCCCAGCTGCAAATGGAGCTCGACGAAACCATCGCCGGCAAGCTGCTCGCGCCGCAGGTGGTGCCGGCCGGTTTCCTCGAGGGCGAGAGCCCGTTCTCGTCGAACGGCGGCTTCGTCATCTCGACGCTGCCGCAGGCCAAGAACGCCATCGACTGGTACGCCGAACATGGTTATCCGCAGCTGAAGATTTATAACTCCTTCCCGAAAGCGATCCTGAAGGAGACCGTGGCCTATGCGCACAGCCGCGGCATGCGCGTGTCCGGCCACATCCCGGCCGGCCTGCGCGCGCAGCAGGCGCTCGACGCCGGCTACGACGAAATCCAGCACATCAACCAGGTCATGCTGAACTTCGTCATGCAGCCCGACACCGACACCCGCACGCTGCAACGCTTCATCCTGCCGGCTGAAAAAGTGGCCGACCTCGATTTCAATTCCAAGCCGGTCAAGGCCTTCGTCGCCGAACTGGCGAAGAAGCAGATCTCGATCGACTCCACGCTGGCCACCTTCGCCTTCCTCAAGCAGAAGGACGGCGACATGAACGAACCCTTCGCCGCCATCGCCGACCACATGCCGCCGGACGTCAAGCGCGGCTTCTCGGTCGGCACCATGAAGATCGACGACGACGCCACCCTCAAGCGCTATGAAAAATCCTACGCCAAGATGGTGCAGTTCGTCGGCATCATGTACCGCGCCGGCGTGCCGCTGGTGGCCGGCACCGACGAACTGGCCGGCTTCACCTTGCAGGCCGAGTTGGAAATGCTGGTCAAGGCCGGGCTGACGCCATCGCAGGCGCTGCAAGTGGCGACCCGCAATGGCGCGCGCTATACCCGCACCAGCAATGACCGCGGCAGCGTTTCGGTCGGCAAGCTGGCCGACCTGGTGCTGGTCGACGGCGACCCGACCAAACATATCGGCGACATCCGCAAGGTGGCGGCGGTCATCACGCGCGGCTACCTGATTTACCCGAGCGAGATCGACGTCGCCTACGGCATCGCGCCGTTCGTCAGCGACGTGCCGGCGCTGAAAGCGCTCGAGCCGGTGTCGACCAACCACGCCGGCAGCAACGACGGCGCCTTGTCGCGCGTGTCGGCGCTGGCCCGCAAGCGCGATTGAAATGGATGAGGGCCGTCGGCGTGGGGCCGCCGTGGGTCGCCGCCCCCGGCCTTGACCCCGATTTCAGCGCGTGGGCACCGGCCGGCTCGCTAAGCCTGGCCTAAGTCTGTTTATTTACGCTGAATTAGCGTCTTTCGGGGCGCGCCGTTTTTGCTGGGGCGCCGATTCGGCCTTATACTCTGCACTCTTATTCTTTTACGTCTTCTTATGCAAACAGCATCGCACCGTTCGATCCGCCGCCACCTGGCGCGCGGCTTCACCCTCATCGAGATCATGGTGGTGGTCGTCATCATGGGCGTGCTGGCCGCGCTGGTGGTGCCGAAACTGATAGGCCGCACGGGCGAAGCCAAAGTGGCCGCCGCCAAAGTGGACATCGCCACCGTGATGCAGTCGCTGAAACTGTACAAGCTCGATAACCAGCGCTACCCGACCACCGAGCAGGGCTTGCAGGCGCTGTTGACCCAGCCGACCACCGGCCCCGAAGCCAAGGGCTGGAAGGCCGGCGGCTACCTCGACAAGCTGCCCAAGGACCCTTGGGGCAATCCCTACCAGTATCTGTCGCCCGGCATCCACGGCGAAGTCGACGTCTTCTCGCTGGGCGCCGACAACCAGCCCGGCGGCAGCGGCGACGATGCCGACATCGGCTCCTGGGATAACTAGGCCGGCGTGACGGCCATGCGCAACGCCGGCTTCACGCTGCTCGAATTGCTGGTGGTGCTGGTCATCGTCGGCGTCGTGCTGGGCACCGTCACGCTCAACGCGCTGCCGAACCAGCAGCAATCGATGCAGCAGGAAGCGCAGCGCATCGCGCTGCTGCTGCAACTGGCGCGCGACGAGGCCATCGTGCGCAACCGGCCGATCGCGTTCGAGGCGCAGCCGGAAGGCTATCATTTCATGGTCCGCAACGAACAGCAGTGGCAACCGGTGACCGGCGACGACCTGCTGCGCGAACGGCCGTTCAAGAACGCGCCACTGACCTTGCTGCTCGATCCGCAGCCCAGCGTGCAAAACGGCGGCCTGCGCATCGTCTTCGGCCGCGAACCGGTCGACAAGCCCTTCGTGCTGACGTTGACGGGCGGCGGCGGCAGCGTCGCCGTCCATGCCGACGGCATCGGCCACTTCACGGTCGACTGAGGCTGAACCGACGATGCGCTCCTCCTCTTCCTTTCCGATGCATCGCCCGGCGCGCGCGCGCGGCTTCACGCTGCTCGAAGTGCTGGTGGCGCTGTTCATCGTGCTGATCGCGCTCGGCGCGGCGCTGCGCGCGGTCGGCAGCCTGACCCAGAACAGCGCCGGCTTGCGCAGCGCGATGATGGCGTCGTGGTCGGCCGAAAACCGGCTGGTGCAAATCCGCCTGGCCAAGGAATTCCCGGCCGTCGGCAAGCAATCGTTCGACTGTCCGCAGGGCGAGCTGCAACTGACGTGCGAACAGGAAGTCATCGCCAGCCCGAACCCGCGCCTGCGCCGGGTCGAGGTCAGCGTCTACGATCAGGCGCAACCCCAGCGCCGCATCATCAAGCTGGTGCAACTGGTGCTGAACCAATGACGCGCCGCCACGCCAAACGCCACCCCGCACCGCCACGCCGCCGGCGCGGCTTCACGCTGATCGAGCTGCTGGTGGCGATCAGCATCCTGGCCATCGTCGCGGTGCTGGGCTGGCGCGGGCTCGATGGCATCATCCGCTCGCGCGCCGCGCTGACGGCGCAGATGGAACAGACCCGCGGCCTGCAACTGGCGTTCGCGCAGATGCAGAACGATCTCGAACAGTTGGCGACGACGGCCCAGCTGCACGGCCGCGTCAACCTGCAGGCGCTGGACGGCCGCATCACGCTGGTGCGCACCTCGCTGGCGGAGAACGAGCCTTCGCGCCTGCAGGTGGTGTCCTACCGCCTGCGCGACGGCGTGCTGGTGCGGCGCGAGTCGGCCGCCACGCGCGACCTGGTGCAGCTGAGCGCACTGTGGCAGGCGGCGCTGGGCGACGCCGATCCGGCCGCCAGCGTGGCGCTGCAATCGGGCGTCGACTCGCTGACGATGCGGATCTGGCAGAACAACGGCTGGCAGTCCGCCGCCAACGCCAACCAGTCGGCGCCGCCGCCGTCGCCGCTGCTGACCTCCATCGTGACCGGGCCGACCGGCCTGGAAGTGTCGCTGCGGCTGGCCGGCCAGAACGCCAGCCTGATAAAAGTCTTTTTACTGGGCGCGGTATGAAATCGTCCGCCCCGGCGCGCCGCCGCCCCTTCCCCCAAAGCCAGCGCGGCGTCGCCATCATCACGGCGCTGCTGCTGACGACACTGGCCGTGACCATCGTCACCAGCCTGTTCTGGCAGCAGCAGGTGCAGGTGCGCTCGATGGAAAACCAGCGCCTGCATTTGCAGACCGAGTGGATCGTGCGCGGCGCCCTCGATTGGGCCGGCCTGATACTGGCCCAGGATGGCCGCGATACCGCTTACACGGCCGCCAACGGCATCTGGGCCACGCCGCTGGCCGAGACGCGGCTCGACGATTACGTCGAACGCGAACGGGTCGAAGGCGAAAAATTCGATGCGACGCTGTCGGGCCAGATTACCGATGCCCAGGCGCGTTACAATCTCGCCGATCTGGCCGACGGCAAGAGCACCAGCGCCCCGCAGGTGCAGGTGTTCGGCCGCCTGCTGGAAAATATCCATCTCGATCCGTCGCTGGCGCAGAAGGTGGCGGACGAAGTGGCGCGCAGCCAGCTGGCGTCGGCGCAGACGGATGGCGGAGCACAGCTCAAGCCCCCCGCAGGCAGCGGTGGCGGCGACGGCGCCGAGCCGATGGCGATGCTGCGGGTGGAGGATTTGCTGACGGTGGCCGGCTTCACGCCGCAGGCCATCGAGCAGCTGCGCGATTTCGTCATCGTGCTGCCGGAGCGCCTGCCGGTGAATGTGAACACGGCGCCGGCCGAACTGCTGGCGGCGCTGGTGCCCGGTTATTCGCTGTCCGACGGCACCACGCTGGTCAACAACCGCAAGCGGATACCCTACCGTGATGCGAGCAACTTCACGGCGCAACTGGGGCAGGGCAAGACGCCGATCGTGGGCGTGGTGACCAAGACGAATTATTTTCTGGTGTTCAGCCGCGTGCGGCTGGACCGCGCCGCGCTCGATTCGCAGGCGCTGATAAAACGTGATCCGCTGACCTTTAAAACCAGCTTGGTCTGGATACGCGAAAATTAGCATGGCTATCAACGAAAGCGAGAACCTTTGACGACTCTTTACATTCGCTACCCGGCCCGCGCGGGCGCCATCGGCGGCGCCGCGCCGGCGTGTCCCTACGCGCTGGCCGGCGATGGCGGCCAGCTGTTGCAGCAGGGCGTGTCCGCGCTCGGCAACCTGGGCGACCTGATCGCGTCGGCGCGCCGCGTGGTGCTGTTGCTGGCCGCTTCCGACGTCACGCTGCTACGGGTGAAGGTGCCGCCGCTGTCGGCGGCGCGCCTGAAGGCCGCGCTGCCCAACCTGGTGGAAGACCAGATCCTGGGCGACATCGCCGACAGCGTGATGGCGGCCGCGCCGGCGCCGGGCGCCGACGGCATGCGTAGCGTCGCCGTGGTGCAGCGCGCGTGGCTGGAAGTGCTGGTCAAGGCGCTGCTGGCGCAGGGCGCGCACGGCGTGTCCGCGCTGCCGGCGCAATTGTGCCTGCCGTTCCAGCCGGGCAGCGTGTCGGCCGCGCTCAGCGCCGGCGACCACGGCCTGGAACTGGCGCTGCGCCAGTCGCAGTACGAGGGTCTCGGCCTGGCGCTGTCGGCCCAGCCGGAAGCGGCGCTGCACACGCTGCGCGCAATGACCGGCGCCGGCGAGGCGCCGGTCAGCCTCTACCTGCCGGCCGCGCAGATGCCGCAGTACGCGGCGCTGGTCGCCGCCGATGCCGGCCTGTCCGCCATCACCCTGGTCGAGGATCACTGGGCGCACTGGATCTCGGCGTCGAAATCGACTGCGCTCGACCTGGTGCCGGCGCTCGGCGCCAGCGGCGCCGGCGCGCGCCAGTGGCAGCGCTGGCGCTGGCCGGTGCGGATCGCGGCGCTGGCGCTGCTGGTCAATATCGTCGGCATCAACGCCGAGTGGCTGCACCTGAAGCACGAAGCGGCCGATGTGCGCGCGGCGATGAAGCAGACCTTCAAGGCCGCCTATCCGAATGAAACCGTGATCCTCGATCCGGCCGCGCAGATGCGCAAGAATATCGCCGTGGCCCGCGTCAGCGGCGGCCAGGTCGGCCCCGACGAATTCACGTCGCTGAGCGCCGCGCTGGGCGAGGCGCTCAGCGTCCTGCCGCGCAAGGACGTCATCGCCACGCTCGAATACCGCGAGCGCGCGCTGGTGGTGAAGATCAAACCGAATATGGTCGATGCGGCCGCGATGGGCCGGATCAAGGCGGCGCTGGCGGCCCGCCATCTGGACCTGGGCGAGGCGACGCCGGGCACCTGGCGCATCACGCTGGCCGCGACCGGGAGCAAATCATGAGTCAATTTTCCACGATGCGACAGCAGCTGCGCGACAACGGCGCCGCCTTCTGGCAGGCGCGCACGGAGCAGGAGCGCCGCTTCCTCGGCGTCGGCGGCGCGCTGCTCGGCGTGCTGCTGGCCTATGGTGTGTTGATCGCGCCGGCGCTCGACGGCCGCGAGCAGCTGCGCAAGGATCTGCCGACGCTGCGCCAGCAGGCCGCCGAATTGCAGGCGCTGGCCTTGCAGGCCGGCGCGCTGAAAGCCCAGCCGGCCGTCACGCCGCCGCCGATGACGCACGACAGCGTCGCCGACAGCCTGAAAGCGAGCGGCCTGACCGCGCAATCGCTGGCCATGACGGGCGAATACGCCAAGCTGCAATTGAAGGGCGTGCCGTTCTCCGGCCTGATCGCCTGGCTCGACGCGCAGCGCCGCGACAGCCATGTCGACGTGCTCGATGCCACCATCACCGCGCAGGACACGGCCGGCATGGTCGACGCCGCGCTGACGCTGCACCAGGGCGCGGCGCGATGAGCATGCGGGCCGCTGCGCCGCTGGCGCAAACCACGCCGCAGATAAAGGGCGGCCGGTGAAGCGCGCCATGCTATGGTTGCTGCTGATCGTCGCGGTGGTGGCGGCGACGCTGCTGGTGTGCGCGCCGGCCAGCTGGCTGGCGGCGCTGGTCGAGCAAAAGACGGGCGGCCGTTTGACGCTGGGCGACGCCCAAGGTACGCTGTGGCGCGGTTCGGCCTTCGTCGGCGGCGCGGCCAGCGGCGACGGTCCCGTCACGCCGCTGCTGCCGGGCCGTTTCGCGTGGCGGGTGTCGCCGCTGTCGCTGTTCGGCATGGTCGACCTGCGGCTGGAAAACCCGGACGCGCTGGCGCAGCCGGTGACCTTCCGCGGCAGCTGGAGCCAGTGGCAACTGAGTCCGTCGGCGCTGCTGCTGCCGGCCGAGGGCCTGGCCGGCCTGGGCGCACCCCTCAACACGGTGGCGCCGACCGGCGCCATGCGGCTGTCGTGGACCACGCTGGAGCTGGCGCTGGCCGACCGCACGGTCGCCGTCAACGGCCGCACCACGCTGGAGATGACGGACATGGCGTCGACCCTGTCGGCGGTGCGTCCGCTGGGCAGTTACGCGCTGGCGCTGGACTGGCATGGACAACAAGCGCAACTGAATTTGAGTTCGCAAAAGGGGCCGCTGTTATTGAGCGGCACAGGGAGCTTGCAGCATGGCCGGGTCCAGTTTTCGGGACAGGCGCAGGCGGCAGAGGGATATGAAGAGACGTTGGCCAATCTATTGAATTTGCTGGGCCAGCGCCGTTCCGGTAGCGACAAAAACATCATCGCGTTAGAGTTCAGATAATGAAAAAACAGTTTATCAGCAAGCTTGATCTTCCCGCACTGCGCCGTGTGAGCGCGGGCGCCATGTTGTGCTGCGCGGTGGCCGGGCTGTCCGCGTCGGCGCCGCTGCTGGCCAAACCGGCCAGGGCCGACCGCGCCGACGCCGCCGACACCGGCGACCAGGCCGCGCTGAACTTCGTCGGCGCCGACATCGAGTCCGTCATCAAGGCGGTCGGCCACTACACCAACATCACCTTCGTCATCGACCCGCGCGTCAAGGGCACGCTGACGCTGGTGTCGGAAAAATCGATCAGCAAGTCGCAGGCCTTCCAGCTGCTGACGTCCGCGCTGCGCTTGCAGGGCTTCGCCGTCGTCAGCGCCGACGGCTACACCAAGGTGGTGCCGGAAGCGGAGGCGAAGCTGCAATCGGGCCCGATCCAGGTCGGCTCCGCGCCCACCGGCATCAAGGGCGACCAGGTGGTCAGCCAGGTGTTCCACCTGAACTTCGAGGCGGCCGCCAACGTCGTGACGGTATTGCGGCCGCTGATTTCGCCCAACAATACCATCAACGCCAACCCCGGCAACAACACCGTCGTCATCACCGACTACGCCGATAACCTGAACCGCCTGGCCAAGATCATCGCCGCCCTCGACGCGCCGGCCGCCAGCGACGTCGACGTGATCCCGGTGCGCTACGCCATCGCCAGCGACCTGGCCTCGCTGGTCAACAAGCTGCTCGAACCGGGTGGCGGCGCCGGCGCCGCCGGGGTCGGCGCCGACCGCCTCAGCGTGATGGCCGATCCGCGCACCAACGCGCTGCTGCTGCGCGCGCCGTCGCTGGCGCGCGCCAACCTGGCCAAGTCGCTGATCGCCAAGCTCGATCAGCCGACCGCGCAGCCGGGCAATGTGCACGTGGTCTATCTGAAAAACGCCGAAGCGGTCAAGCTGGCGCAGACGCTGCGCGCCGTCGTCTCGAACGACGCCTCGGCCAACAGCCAGCAGGGCGGCGGCGGCACCGGCAACAACAGCGGCGGCGCCAACGGCCTCGGTTCCAGCAACGGCGGCAACGGCCAGTCGGGCGCCAACGGCGGCGGCGCGCAAAGCGGCACCGGCATCGGCGGCGGCGCCACCAATCCGCTGCTCAACGCGTCCTCCAGCGGCCAGCAGAACAGCGCCGGCGGCAGCGGCTCGGCCGGTTTCATCCAGGCCGACGCGTCGACCAACTCGCTCATCATCACGGCGCCGGAATCGGTCTACCGCAATCTGCGCGTGGTCATCGACCAGCTCGACCAGCGCCGCGCCGAAGTCTATATCGAAGCGCTGATCGTCGAAGTCACGTCCGACAAGGCCTCCGAATTCGGCGTGCAGTGGCTGGGCGCCAGCGGCAGCAGCAGCAGCAATTACCGCATCGGCACCCTGCAGTCGTTTTCCACCGGCGGCACCAACAACAGCCTGACGGCGCTGGCCACCGGCAAGGGCGCCGTGCTGCCCGGCGACGGCTTGTCGATCGGCGTGTTCAACAAGATCGGCCTGGGCGCGATCGCCCACTCGCTCGAATCGGACGGCAACACCAACATCCTGTCGACGCCGAATCTCATCACGCTCGACAACGAAGTGGCGACCATCCGCGTCGGCCAGAACGTGCCTATCCTGACCGGCCAGTTCACCAGCACCGCCGGCACCGCGACCAATCCCTTCCAGACCATCGACCGCAAGGACGTCGGCCTGACGCTGAAGGTGCGGCCGCAAATTTCCGAGGGCGGCACCATCAAGATGGCGATCTATCACGAGACGTCGACGGTGGACCAGTCGACGCTGAACGCGACCGCCGGCATCACCCTGAACAGCCGCGTCATCGAGAACAATGTGGTGGCCGACGACGGCCAGATCATCGTGCTCGGTGGCCTGATCCAGGACAGCACCGGCGACAACGTCGACAAGGTGCGCGGCCTGGCCGACCTGCCCATCATCGGCGGCTTGTTCAAGTATCAGAAACGCTCGCGCAGCAAAACCAATCTGATGGTGTTCCTGCGGCCCGTGATCGTGCGCACCAAGGAGCAGAGCACCAGCCTGTCGGCCGACCGCTACGACTATATGCGCGGCATGCAGCAGGCGGACCAGCCCGAGAACAGCGCGCTGGTGACGAACTTCGGCCAGCCGCTGCTGCCGGCGCTGGCCAACGGCCAGCCGTTGGGCGCCACGGTGGCGCGCCCGCTGCCGCCGGCGCCGCAGCCCTTGCCGTCGCAGGCGCCGGGCGAGGCCCTGCCGTCGACGCCGACGCCGTCGGCCATCGAACACTGATGACGGAGCCGCGTAACCGCCATGAGTAACCTTTTACCTTACGCCTTCGCGCGCGACTTCGTCGTGCTGGCGCAGCCCAGCGACAGCGCCGAGAACACGGTCGACATCCTGGTCTCGAGCGCCACGGCGCCGGCCGCGATCGCCGAAGTGTCGCGCCGCTTCGGCCGCATCCAGCTCAAGTCCATGCCGCGCGCCGAGCTGGAGGCGGCCATCGCCGCCGCCTACGCCGGCGCCGGCGGCAACGCCTCGATGGTGGCCGACGAATTCGACGCCAACCTCGATCTGACCAAGCTGCTGCAGGACGTGCCGGCCATCGAGGACTTGCTCGAATCGAGCGACGACGCGCCGGTGATCCGCATGATCAACGCGCTGCTGACGCAGGCGCTGCGCGACAGCGCGTCCGACATCCACATCGAGCCCTTCGAGCAGACCTCGGTGGTGCGCTTCCGCATCGACGGCAGCCTGCGCGACATCGTCCGGCCGCGCAAGGCCATCCACGGTTCGCTGATCTCGCGCATCAAGATCATGGCGCAGCTCGACATCGCCGAAAAGCGCCTGCCGCAGGATGGCCGCATCACGCTGCGCATCGGCGGCAAGCCGGTGGACGTGCGCGTGTCGACGCTGCCGACCGGCCACGGCGAACGCGCGGTCTTGCGTTTGCTCGACAAGGAGGCCGGCCGCCTCGACTTGCAGCACCTGGGCATGAGCGAGCAGATGCTGCCGCGCTTCGACGCGCTGATCAACCAGCCGCACGGCATCGTGCTGGTGACCGGTCCGACCGGCTCCGGCAAGACCACCACGCTGTACGCCGCGCTGTCGCTGCTCAACGCCACCACCACCAACATCCTGACGGTGGAAGACCCGATCGAATACGACCTGGCCGGCGTCGGCCAGACCCAGGTCAACGCGCGCATCGACATGACGTTCGCGAAAGCGCTGCGGGCCATCTTGCGGCAGGACCCGGACGTCATCATGATAGGCGAGATCCGCGACCTGGAAACGGCGCAGATCGCGGTGCAGGCCTCGCTGACCGGCCACCTGGTGCTGGCGACCCTGCACACCAACGACGCCGCCGCCGCCGTCACGCGCCTGCTCGACATGGGCATCGAACCGTTCCTGCTGTCGTCGTCGCTGCTCGGCGTGCTGGCGCAGCGGCTGGTGCGCAAATTGTGCGGCAACTGCAAGCGCTACGACGGCGCGCTGTGGCACGCGGTCGGCTGCGAGCATTGCGGCCAGACCGGCTACCAGGGCCGGGTCGGCGTCTACGAACTGTTGACGACGACGGAGCAGATCCGCGCCCAGATCCACAACCGCGCCTCCGAGGCGGACGTCAAGGCGGCGGCGCTCAAGAGCGGTATGCAGACCATGCGCGAGGACGGCGAACGCTGGCTGCGCGAGGGCGTGACCACCCAGGCCGAGCTGCTGCGCGTGACCAAAGAAGACTAGGGAAGACGCCAGACCATGCCAGCATTCCGCTACGAAGCCGTCGACGCCGGCGGCGCCACCCGCAAGGGCGTCCTCAATGCCGACAACGCCCGCTCGGCGCGCTCGGACCTGCGCACCCAGGGCTTGACGCCGCTGAAGGTCGACGCCATCGCCGCCCAGCTCGACGCGGCCGGCGTGGCCCGCAGCCGCGCCTTCGGCGACAAGCTGTCGACCACCGAGCTGGCGCTGTTCACGCGCCAGCTGGCCAGCTTGTTGGAGGCCGGCCTGCCGCTGGAGCAGGCCTTCACCGCGCTGCTGGAACAGGCCGAGCGCGTGTACGTGCGCGACCTGATCGCGTCGATCCGCTCGGAAGTCATCGGCGGCGCCGCGCTGTCGGACGCGCTGTCGCGCCACCCGCGCGACTTCGCCGACATCTACCGCGCGCTGGTGGCGTCGGGTGAGCAGATCGGCCATCTGTCGCGCGTGCTGTCACGGCTGGCCGACTACATCGAGCGCCGCAACGCGCTGGTGCAAAAGGTCAAGCTGGCGTTCACCTATCCGGCCATCGTCACGGTGGTGGCCTTCGCGATCGTGATTTTCCTGCTCACCTACGTGGTGCCGCAGATCGTCTCCGTGTTCGCGACCACCAAGCAAAAGCTGCCGCTGCTGACGACGGTGATGCTGGCGGTGTCCGACTTCGTGCGCGCCGACGGCATCTACGCCGCCATCCTGATCGCCGGCGCCTGGTATCTGTGGCGGCGCGCGCTGCAAGGTCCGGCGCTCAAGCGGCGCTGGCACGCCTGGCTGCTGACGGCCCCCATCTACGGCAAATTCGAGCGCAGCCTGAACACGGCGCGCTTCGCCAGCACGCTGGCCATCACCACCGGTTCGGGCGTGCCGATTTTGCGCGCGCTGCAAACGAGCCGCGACACGCTGTCGAACGTGGCGATGCAGGAGCTGGTCGACGAGGCCAGCGACAGTGTGCGCGAGGGCGTCAGCCTGGCGCGGGCGCTGTCGGCGCAACAGCATTTTCCGCCCATGCTGATCCACATGATACGGGCCGGCGAAATCACCGGCGAGCTGCCGGCCATGCTCGACCGCGCCGCCGCCGCCCAGGAATCGGACCTGGAACGGCGCACGCTGACCATCGCCGGCCTGCTCGAACCGGCGCTGATCCTGGCCATGGGCGTGGTGGTGCTGCTGATCGTGCTGGCGGTGCTGATGCCTATTATCGAAATCAATCAGCTGGTGCGCTGAGCGCGCCGCCGGCAAGTCAGTCAAACAAGGACACCATGAAGCGTTTGCCATTCCTCTTCACCATCGTCGCCGTCGCGGCGCTGGCCGCCTCGCTGGCTTACTGGGCGCTGCAAATGTTCAAGCCGGCGCAGCGGCCGATCGCGCCGCTGGCCATCGTCGCCGCGCCGGAGCCGGGCGTGGCGGCGGCCCAGGGCTTGTTCGGCGGCCAGGTCGTGACGGCCGCCGTCAGCAATTATCAGCTGCGCGGCGTGATCGTCGCCGGCGTGGGACGCGACAGCGCGGCCATCATCGGCGTCGACGGCAAGCCGGCGCTGGCGCTGGCGGTCGGCCGCGAAGTGGCGTCCGGCGTGACGGTGCAGGAAATCCATCCCAGGTATGTGATGTTGTCGGAGGGCGGCGTGAGCAAGCGCGTCGACCTGGCCAGCGATGGCGCCGCGCCCGGCGCGATGGCGGCGCCGGGCGCGATGCCGCAGCCCATGCCGCAGGCGCAGTTGCAACCGCAAATGCCGTCGCCGTCGCCATCGCCGCCGCCGGGCACCGTCGGCCAGCCGCAGCCCTATACGGGGCCGGTCAATTCGACGATGACCATGGGCGCGCAACTGCCGCGCACCGATGGCGTGGCGCCGCCGCAGGGCCCGGACCGGCGCTGAGCGCCGGCCGGCCCCCTACAACACGTAGCGCGACAGGTCTTCGTTGACGGCCAGCGCATCGAGCTTGGCGTTGACGTAGGCGGCGTCGATGGCGATGGTCTGGCCGCCCGTTTCGCTGGCAGTGAACGACACTTCTTCCAGCAGCTTTTCCATCACCGTGTAGAGCCGGCGCGCGCCGATGTTTTCGGTGCGCTCGTTGACCGAGAACGCGATTTCGGCGAGGCGGTGGATGCCGTCGGGCGCGAAGGCGATGGTCACGTTCTCGGTCGCCAGCAGCGCCTCGTACTGCTTGGTGAGGCAGGCGTCGGTGCTGGTGAGGATGCGCTCGAAGTCGGCGATCGCCAGCGATTCGAGTTCGACCCGGATCGGGAAGCGGCCCTGCAGTTCCGGGATCAGGTCCGAGGGCTTGGCCAGGTGGAAGGCGCCGGACGCGATGAACAGGATGTGGTCGGTGCGTATCATGCCGTATTTGGTGTTGACGGTCGTGCCCTCGACCAGCGGCAGCAGGTCGCGCTGCACGCCGGCGCGCGAGACGTCGGCGCCGCCGGTTTCCGAGCGCGAGGCGATCTTGTCGATCTCGTCGAGGAAGACGATGCCGTTCTGCTCGACGTTCTGGATGGCTTTCTGCTTCATCTCGTCTTCGTTGATGAGCTTGGCCGCCTCTTCGTCGACCAGCAGTTTCATCGCCTCCTTGATCTTGACCTTGCGCGCCTTTTTGCGCGCGCCGCCGATGCCGGAGAACATGGACTTGATCTGCTCCGTCATTTCCTCCATGCCGGGCGGGGCCATGATTTCCATTTGCGGGCCGGCGTCGGCCAGCTCGATCTCGATTTCCTTGTCGTCCAGCTCGCCCTGCCGCAGGCGCTTGCGGAAGGTTTGGCGGGTGCTGTCGCCGGGCTGGGCGCCGCCGTCGGCGGCGGCCCCGGCGGACGGCGGGTGGAAGCCGAAGTCGCGCGCCGGCGGCACCAGGATGTCGATGACGCGGTCTTCGGCCGCGTCCTCGGCGCGGGCGCGCACCTTGGCCATCTCGGCCGAGCGCGTCTGCTTGACGCCGATGTCGATCAAGTCGCGGATGATGGTGTCGACGTCGCGGCCGACGTAGCCCACTTCGGTGAACTTGGTGGCCTCGATCTTGATGAAGGGCGCGCCGGCCAGCTTGGCCAGGCGGCGCGCGATCTCGGTCTTGCCGACGCCGGTGGGGCCTATCATCAAGATGTTTTTCGGCGTGATTTCATGGCGCAGCGGTTCCTCCACCTGCTGCCGGCGCCAGCGGTTGCGCAAGGCGATGGCGACGGCGCGCTTGGCCTTAGCCTGGCCGACGACGTGTTTGTCGAGTTCTCCGACGATTTCCTGGGGGGTCATATTCATGGCGGTCATCCGGCTTGATCCAGCGTTTCGATGATGTGCGACATATTGGTGTAGATGCACAGTTCGGCGGCGATCGTCAGCGATTTCTTGACGATTTCAGCCGGCGTCAGTTCCGTGTTTTCCTGCAAGGCCTTGGCCGCCGACTGGGCGTAGGTGCCGCCGGAGCCGATGGCGCCGATGCCGTCTTCCGGTTCGAGCACGTCGCCGTTGCCGGTGATGACCAGGGTCGACTCGCTGTCGGCCACCAGCAGCATCGCCTCCAGGCGGCGCAGCACGCGGTCGGTCCGCCAGTCCTTGGCCAGCTCGACCGAGGCGCGCAGCAGATTGCCCTGGTGTTTCTCGAGCTTGCCCTCGAAGCGGTCGAGCAGGGTGAAGGCGTCGGCCGTGCCGCCGGCGAAGCCGACCAGGACCTTGCCCTGGTACAGCTTGCGCACCTTGCGGGCCGTGCCTTTCATGACGATATTGCCGAGTGTGACCTGGCCGTCGCCGCCCAGCGCGACTTGCTTGCCGCGCCGCACGCACAGGATGGTGGTGCCGTGAAATTGTTCCATGATGAGCTCTCGTGGTGAGGATGCGGCGGGTGCAAGATCAAATAGTGGGGCTGGGACGGGCGATTACAAGATGCTGGAAGGCGTGCCGCGTGCCGCGTGCCGCGTGCCGCGCGACGTCGGGGTCGGCTGCGTATCGACCTGCGCGCTTAATACTTGTGCGGATAAATCCTGGCCAGTTCCGCGTAGCCCAGCAGCCGCAGCAGCGCCGTCACCAGGTGGTTGACGTCGCGGAACTCCAGCCTGCGGCCGGCCGCCAGCGTTTGCAGTTGGGCCAGCAGCTGGTTGGCGGCGCCCAATTCCAGCCGGCTCAGGCGCGAACAGTCGAACACCATGGCGGGATATTGTGCGGCATAGTCGCCGATGGCGGCCAGTAAAGTGTCGAGATTGCCTTCTATCACGGGCGGCAGCATGAAGCGGTCGGGCGAGGCCGACACGTGCTGCCTGGCGGCCATGGCGACTTTTTGCGGCGCGACGAAGGACGGCGGCGACACTTCGAAGGTGACGCAGTAATCCATGCCGCTTTCCTCGAAATCTTTTTCGCGGTTCAGCAATTGCAGCAGTTCCAGCAACAGCAGCCAGGGCGCGGCGCCCTCGTCGCGGCGGCCGACGGCGATGATGGGGCGGATCAGCTCGACCAGCTCGGCGGCGGCCACCACGATCAGCTCGCGCTGCTGCCGTTGCAGGCTTTGCAGCGCGGCCAGCAGCAGGGCGCAGCCGTCCGGCTCGACGCTGGTGATGCGGTTGAATTCCAGCCGCAGCACCGGACTGCCGGCGGCCAGTTGCCGCAGGCGCTCCAGCTGCGGCGCGATGGCGCCGTCGAGCACGCCGGCGAAGGCTTCGGTCGGCGCCACGCCGCTGTAGCTGTCGGCCGGCGCTTCGGCGGCGGCCACCGCGTTCCAGGCCGGCGGCGACGTCTCGAAGCAGCTGGCGTAGTCGATCGACAGGTTGTCGAAGGCGTCCTGGCGGCCGCCGATCTGGTACAGGTCGAACAACATCCACCAGATGGTGCGGTCCTGTCCGCCGCAGGCCGGCAGGTTGGCCACCAGCATCTGCTCGGCGACGGCCTGCTGGCCGCTGGCGTAGAGGACGGCGATTTCCTCGACCACGGAGGCGCTTTCGGCCATGACCGTGCTCAGTGGCAAGTCTTCCTCGTCCAGCAGTTCGGTGGTCGCTTCATCGATCAGCGGCAGCGTGGCCGGATCGTCGGCGTCGGCATTGCCGTCGTCGTCGGCCGCCGCGACCGTGTCGGGCGGCGCCTCGGCGGATTCGTCGGTGGCGGCCGGGGCCGATTCGGCCGGCTTGGCCGGGCGCGGCGGGCGGCTGCCCCAGGCCGGCTCCGGCGTGTTGAAGATGTCGAAGGCCATGGCCGATTCGATGGCGTCGATTTTCATGGCCGTGGCGCGCGCGATGTCGCGCTGCAAGGCTTGCGTGTTCAGGCGCGCCAGTTCGCTGTTGGCGTCCAGGCGCGCGCTCTCTTCGGGGGGCGTGGGGACGGGCTCCGTCGGTGTAGCGCCGGTTTTCTTGAAAATGGAAAACAATCCCACCGTGGCCTCGTTATGCGCCGGAACGCGATGCGGCGCGCTGCGATGGCGCCGGACTGATAGTGTAGCCGATGGGCAAACCGTTGCCGTCCGCTGTCACGTGTTGAAACAAAAAAAAGGTCGAAAAAAAACACGCGAGGGCATCGCGTGTCTTTCATGTCGGGGGAGGGGGAAATCAGTCGCCGTACAGTTTTTGCTTCAGTTCGCGGCGCTGCTGGGCTTCCAGCGACAGCGTGGCGGTCGGGCGGGCGATCAAACGGGGCACGCCGATGGGCTCGCCCGTTTCTTCGCACCAGCCATAGTCGCCGCCATCGATGGCGACGATGGACTGCTGCACCTTCTTGAGCAGCTTGCGTTCGCGGTCGCGGGTGCGCAGTTCCAGCGCATGCTCTTCCTCGATGGTGGCGCGGTCGGCCGGGTCCGGCACCAGCACGGTTTCGCGCAGGTGCTCGGTGGTCTCGCCGGCGTTTTTCAACAGCTCTTTTTCAAGCGCCTGCAATTTGGCCTTGAAAAACGCCAGTTGCGCCGCGTTCATGTAGTCCTTTTCATCCATCTTCAGAATTTCTTCATCGGTCAGGATGCGGTCGCTGGCGGCGGGGGTCGATTTATTAGTTTTAGTCATCACTTCGCTTACCTTCGATACGACAGAGTTTTCAAATTGATCAGCTGGTGCGGCAACTGCGCCGTCAACTGGTCCGGTATCCGTTTCGGCCCGTATGAGCTGGCCGGAGAGTCCTGCGCTTGCTTTCTTGGCGCCTTGTTCCCGTTTCGTACTCGCCTGCGCTAGCGGCGCGTTGTTTATGCCTGAGGTGGAAGCGCCGGGCTGGGCGGACCGGACCGGTACGGCCGGCGTACCGCACAGTTTGGCTGCCAGCGCCGTCGCCACCGCCTTCAGGGCGGACAGATCAGGTGCGTCGTGCGCCGCCGGGGCGGACCGTATAGTTCGGGCTGATTTTGGCACGCTTTGCTTCATATTGCCATCCCGATTTGTTGCAGCGTTGGAAAGACGCGTTCACATCGTCGCCGATACCGCGGGGCCGACCGGGGCCGCCCCCGTAAAACCCGGATAGTTTATACCAAACATTGTTCCAATCCGCTAATAAAGATATCTTTCGGTAGATTTTTACCAATAAACACCATTTTGCTGCCACGGACGTCGTTTTCGCCCCAAAGGGCGCCGACGTCGCTGCCCATAATCTGGTGCACGCCCTGGAACACGACCTTGCGCGCGCCGCCCTCCATCCACAAGACGCCTTTGTAGCGCAACATGCGCGGGCCGTAGACTTGAATCAAACCGTTGAGGAATTCCTCCAGCCGCGCCGCATCGAAGGGGCGGGCGCTTTTGAAGACGAAGGCGGCGATGTCGTCGGCGTGGCGGCTGTGGTGGTGGTCGCGGCTGTGATCGTGGCTGGGGTGGTCGCAATGATCGGCGTGTTCATGGTCGTGCTCGTGGTGCGCGTGCGCCTCCTCGGTGGCGAGGAAGTCCGGGTCCAGCTCCAGTTTCTCGTTCAGGTTGAAGCCGCGGATGTCGAGCACCTCGGTCAGCGGCGTGCGGCCGAAGTCGGCCGTGACGATGGGCGCGCGCGGGTTGATGCGCTTCAGGCGCGGCAGCAGCAGCGCCAGCTGGTCCGGCGTGGTCAGGTCGGTTTTCGACAGCAGCAGCTTGTCGGCGAAACCGACCTGGCGCTGGGCTTCCTCGTGTTCGTCGAGCTGGGCCATCGCGTGGCGCGCATCGACGACGGTGACGATGGCGTCGAGCATATAGTAAGTGCCCACTTCCTCGTCGACGAAGAAGGTCTGCGCCACCGGGCCGGGATTGGCCAGCCCGGTGGTCTCGATGACGACGCGGTCGAAATGCAACAGGCCGGCTTCGCGCTTTTGCGCCAGCGACGTCAGCGCCACGATCAGGTCGCCGCGCACGGTGCAGCAGATGCAGCCGTTGTTCATTTCCACGATGTGTTCGCTGCTGCCCTGGACCAGGATTTCGTTGTCGATATTTTCCTGGCCAAACTCGTTTTCGATCACGGCGATGCGCTGGCCGTGGTCTTCCTGCAAGATGCGGTTGAGCAGCGTCGTTTTGCCGGCGCCGAGGAAGCCGGTCAGGATGGTGGTGGGTATAAGTGCCATGATTGCTAGCCGATACGTAGTATGGAAAATGCGCCGATCGTGGATCAGCGGCCGATTATGCCGGAATTCTGGAAAACCTTGCAAACGCCACGGTGGCTACGGCGCGCGCTGTTGCCGACCGTTGCCCGTCGCGCAAGGTGGCGGGTCGCTTGCGCGCCTTATTTGATCTTGGCGCGCGGGTGCGCCTTGTCGTAGACCAGGGCCAGGTGCTGGAAATCGAGCGCGGTGTAGACCTGGGTCGAGGTGATGCTGGCATGGCCCAGCATCTCTTGCACGGCGCGCAAGTCGCCCGACGATTGCAACACGTGCGAGGCGAAGGAGTGGCGCAGCATGTGCGGGTGGACGCTGACCGGCGTGCCGGCTTTTTGGCCATGGGCTTTGAGCCGCAGCTGCACCACGCGCGGCGTCATGCGGCCGCCGCGCGCGCTCAGGAACAGGGCATGGCTGCCGTCGGCGGGCGCCGGCCGCACCGCCAGCCAGGCCGCCAGCGCCGTCAGCGCGGGGCCGCCGACGGGCACTTTGCGCATCTTGCCGCCCTTGCCGGTGACGATGACCTCGCCGGCCTCGGCGTCTATCCAGCCCGGCGACGCGGGGCCGTTGGCGTCGGCCTTGCGGTAGGCGACGTCGAGGCCGGTCAATTCGGAGACCCGCAGGCCGCTCGAATACAGCAGCTCGAACATGGCGGTGTTGCACAGTTCGACGGGCTCGGGCGCGCGGCCGGCGTGCGCGGCCGGCGCGACCAGGTGGACGGCGTCGTCCACCGACAGCGCGCGCGGCAGCGTTTTGGCGCGTTTCGGCGCGCGCACGCCGTCGACCGGATTGGCGGCCAGCGCCGTTTGTCCGCCCAGCCAGTTGAAAAAGCCGCGCCAGCTCGACAGCTTGCGCGCGATCGAGCGCGGCTCCAGGCCCCGGCTGTGCAGCGTGAAGGTCAGGCGCCGCACGTCCGCGTGGCGCAGTTGCGTCCACTCGGCGACGCCGCTCAGGACCAGCAGCTCATGCAGGTCGCGCGCGTAGGCGGCGCAGGTGTGCGGCGACAGTTGGCGCTGCGTCTTCAGCTGTGCCAGATAAGCATCTATCCAGTTCAGAGCGGCGGGCGCGGCGTCCATCGCGGCCTCAGGCGAGCAGCGGCGCCAGCGCGGTGCTGGCGGTCTCGCCGATGTGGACCAGGAAGTCGGTCGCCATCAGCGCGGTGAAGCGTTCGGTGTCGGGCGAGCCGAGGATCAGCAGGCCGAAGGCGCCGCCCTTGCTGCCGGGCCGGCGCAGCGGGATGATGACGGTCGAGCGCACGGCGGCGGCGTCGTCGAGCCAGCGCACGGCCTCGAAGTCGTTGTTGGCGCCGCAATAGGGCGCGGCCAGGCCGGCGCCGAACAGGCGGGCGTCGTCGGACACGCCGTCGACAAACCAGGCGCCGGCGTAGTCGGGCGCCGTGTTCCACAGGCGCAACGTCACCTGCGGCACGTCGAAGCTGGTCTTGATGCCGTCGGCCACGGCACGCGGCAGCGCGGCCACGTCGTCCGCCTGCAGCAGGGTCTGGGTCCAGCGGTGGAATTTGTTGGCGATGGCCTCGTTCTCGGCGGCCAGGCGCATCAGCTCGGACATGCGCAGTTCCAGCGCCTTGTACTTGTCGCGCATCACTTCCATTTGCCGTTCCTGCAAGGACACGGCGCGGCCGGTCAGCGGGCTGGACAATTTAATCTCGCCCAACAAGGCGGCATGTTCTTCGAAAAAGTCGGGATGCTCGTGCAGGTATTGGGCGACGAGATGGGATTCCAGGATGGCGGTCATTGAGCTTGGGGTCGGTGAGGGAGCAGATCGCATTTTACCCGACGCCGGCCCCGGCGCCATGGGCCGCGCGCGACAAAAAAACGGACATGGCCGCCATGTCCGTCCGCGCTCAGAAATTGTGGTGGATGCCCAGGCTGTAGTAATTGACGTGGTTGTCGGCGTGGCGGGTCGAAATGTCGGAGTACAGATAGGTGCGCACCGACAGATTGTATTCGTAGCCGAGCGAATACTGGCGCGTCATGGTCACGCCGTCGGGCGACTTGCGGCCGAAGCCGGCCAGCACCTTGCCGGGGCCGACCAGGTAGTTGGCGCCTATCACCCAGGCCCGCGTGGCCGGATTGAAGGGCAGCGTGTAATCCTGGTTCTGGCGCTGGTAGGTGACCATCAGCTTGAGCGGGTTGATCGGCTTGTAGGAGGCGCCCACCGACCAGATGTCGGTCTCGACGCCGTTCTTTTCGTAGGCCGCCATCAAGCCCAGCGGGCCGCTGAGGATGGTGCCCGACACCGAATACGGCGCCTCGGCGGGCGGCGAATTGGCCGGAAACTGCGGCGCCAGCGCCGTGCCGCGGCCGATGATGGCGGGATTGCCGTTGGCTTCCTTCGTGCCATAGGTGACGTTGATCTGGCCGACGCCGAAGAACAGCGGGCTGTTGTAGAACACCGCGTTCGAGAAGCGGTTGCGCGAATTGCCGGCCGCGCTCAGCGGGTCGCTGGTGTAGCCGGCCACTTGCAGGTCGGTCATGAAGCCGGCCGGCGTCGGCATGCCGGACCACGGCTCGAAGGTGATCGAGGTTTCCTGGTAGGCGCTCAGGCCGCGGCCGAAGCGCAGCGTGCCGAAGCCGCCTTGCAGGCCGACCCGGCTCTGGCCCTGGAACAGCGGGCGGTAGGTGGTGGTGGTGGTGTTTTCGACGGCGCCGGTGTCGGGCTCGAAGCGGATTTCGAGCTGGAACAGCGCGCTCAGGCCGCCGCCCAGGTCTTCCACGCCTTTGAAGCCGAGCTTGTTGTTGTCGCGCTTGCCGACCGCCAGGGTGGTGCCGGTGGCCTTGTTGATGCCCGAATCGATGGTGCCGTAGATGGCCACGTTCGATTGCGCTTGCGCCGTGGCGGCGGAAGCGGCCAGCAGTGCCAGGATCACTAAAGATTTTTTCATGGGTTGTTCCCTTGAGAGTGAACGACGACTTTTCAAGCGCCTTGCAGGGCCGGTGCCGTGCCTGGCCTTGCTTGTCTTTGCGCCGACAGGAACCCCAGCGTACACGGCAAGGCATGGGCTAATATTTGCGTCTCATCAAGGTCTGGACGCTTAGCGGGCTGGGGTGCGGCGTGCGCGCCACAAGTCGGGCCGGCAGGGGGTGCCAAGGCGGCCGAGACCGCCAGGGGGCGGCGGCAAGGGACGAGCGCAAGCCGCCGTCGGCATGCCATGAAGGCCGGCCGCCAGGCACGGCACGCCGCGACGCCGCTCGAGCGCGGCGCGCAGGGTGGTGGCGATGGGGGAAGGGCGCGGCGGGGCGCGCGCCGGTGCCGCCGATGGCGGCGGGAAGCGCAGGACCGGAACGCGGCGCCTTAGATGTCGATTTCGCCTTCGAACACGGTCACGGCCGGGCCGCTGAGCAAGACCGGCAGGCCGTCGCCGGCCCAGGCGATCGACAGCTGGCCGCCGCGCGCGTCGACGCGCACCGGCGAGTCGAGCAGGCCGCGCCGGATGCCGGCCACGACGGCGGCGCAGGCGCCGGTGCCGCAGGCCAGCGTTTCGCCGGCGCCGCGCTCGAACACGCGCAGCCGGATGTGGCCGCGGTCGACGATCTGCATGAAGCCGGCGTTGACGCGGGCCGGGAAGCGCGGGTGGTGCTCGATCAGCGGGCCGCTCAGTTCGACGGGCGCGGTGTCGACGTCGGCCACCACCTGCACCGCGTGCGGATTGCCCATCGACACGGCCGATACCAGTACCGTTTCCTTGACGCCGCCCAGCTCCAGCACCAGCGGCCACAGCGTGTCGCGGCCCTGGGACTCGCCGACCAGGCCGTCGGCGTCGAAGGGCACGGCGGCCGCGTCGAGCACGGGCGCGCCCATGTCGACGGTGATGTTGCCGTCCGCTTCCAGGCGCGGCGCGATGACACCGGCCAGCGTTTCAACGGTGATGCTGCGGCGCTCCGTCAAGCCCTGCTCGGCGACGAATTTGACGAAGGCGCGGGCGCCGTTGCCGCATTGCTCGACTTCGCCGCCGTCGGCGTTGTAGATGCGGTAGCGGAAGTCGCAGCCCGGCAGCGCCGACGTCTGCACCACCAGGATCTGGTCGGCGCCGATGCCGAAGCGGCGGTCGGCCAGCCGGCGCCACTGGTCGGCCGTGAAATCGATGTGCTGGTTGATGGCGTCGATGACGATGAAGTCGTTGCCGGCGCCGTGCATCTTGGTGAATTTGAGTTTCATCGTGTCGTCAGTGGTGGGCTAGGTGATGGCCGAGTGTGCGGCCCGGGGACCGCGTGCTCAGTCGGCGGCCAGGTACAGCGACGGTTCGCCGTTCGGCCGTGTCTTGAAGCGCTTATGGGTCCAGAAATATTCGGCCGGCGCTTCGCGCACGCGCTCCTCGATGAACTGGTTCATGCGCAGCGTGGCGGCGGCCATGTCGGGGCCGGGGTAATTGTCCCACACCGGATAGAATTTGACGCGCCAGCCACGATAATTGGGCAGGAAGGTGGCGATCACCGGCATCACCTGGGCCCCGGTGGCCGAGGCGATGCGGGCGGTGGCCGTCAGCGTCGCGGCCGGCACGCCGAAGAAGGGGACGAACTCTGCATCCTTCTCGCCGAAGTCCATGTCCGGCAGCATGAAGTAGGGCAGGTGGTCGCGCAGCGCGCGCAGAATCGGCTTGATGCCGTCCTGGCGCGTGAACAGCTTGACCGGCTTGAAGCGGGCGCGGCCTTTGCGCAACACCTGGTCGAAGGTGGCGTTCTTTTGCTGCACATACATCGACGAGGCGCTGGCCACCATCGCGATCGAGGCGCCGGCCACGTCGAGGCAGACGAAGTGCGGGCACAGCAGGATGGTCGGCCGGGACGTCATGGCGGCCACCGGCACCGGGCCCGGCTCGACCTGGATCAGGCGCCGCAGCCGCGCTTCCGAGGCCCACCACAAAATGCCGCGTTCCCACACGCTGCGCGAATAGGCCTGGAAATGGCGGCGCGCGATGGCGACGCGCTCGGCCTCGCTCAGCTCGGGCAGGCAGAGGCGCAAATTGGTCAGCGCGATGTGGCGCCGCGGCCGCATGACGAGGAACAGCAGGCTGCCGACGGCGTCGCCGAAGCGGCCCAGCAGCGGCAGCGGCAGCCAATGCAGCAGCCACACGAAACCGAGCAGTAGCTTCATGCGGCCTCCCGGGCGGCGTCCGGCGCGGCGATGCCGTGCGGCACCTTGTAGCGGTTGTAGCTCCAGTAGTATTGCGCCGGGCTGCGCGCGATCAGGCTTTCCATGGCGGCGTTGATGGCGCGCGCCTGCTCGGCCGGCGTGCCGTCCAGCGTGCCTTCGAAGGGCACGAAGCGGATCAGATAGCCTTTGCCGCGCGGCAGGCGCTCGGCGTAGGTGACGATGACGGTGGCGTCGCCCAGCTGGGCCAGCTTGGCCGGCAGCGTCATCGTGTAAGCCTGGCGCCCGAAGAACGCGGCCCACACGCCTTCGCCCTCCTGCGGCACCTGGTCCGGCAGCAGGCCGATGGGCTTGCCTTTTTTCAGCGTCTTGGCCAGCATGCGCACGCCCGCCATGGTGGCCGGCGCCAGCAGCAGATTCTTGCGCGCGCGCGCGCCTTCGATCAGCGGCTTTAAAGTTTCTTGCTTGGGCGGCCGATACATGACCATCAGCTCGGTGCGCAGGGCGATTTCCTGGGCCACGATTTCAAAGCAGCCGAGGTGGGGCGTGAGGAAGACGATGCCGCGACCGGCGTCGAGCTCGGTTTGCACGATGTCCCAGTTGACATCGTTGGCGCGGCGCGACACGCGTTCCGGCGCGGCGCACCAGATGAAGGGCAGTTCGAGTATGCTTTTACCGGCTTCGGCGATGGCGGCCGGCAGATGTTGCGAAAAGCCGGCCTGGGCCAGGTTGTTGCGCATGCGCCGCCGGTAGGACGGCGAAGCGAGGTAGACCAGCCAGCCCAGCGCGGCGCCCAGGGCGTGCAGCAGGGGCAGGGGAAACAGGGAGAGGAAACGAAAGATGGGAACGAGCATGAGTGGATCAGTTTTGTTGATGGTTGCCGACAGACTGTATTTTGCTTAGGCAAAAATTTTTTAAGAAGCGTAAAATACCACGTATGAGTCACCGCTGAGTTAATAGACAACTTGCGAAGCGGAATATAAATATCGCTAAAGCGTCGCAAGCCGTCATTGGTTGGCGACATTTGTTCAAAACCAGTTTCAGGAGCTTGCAATGTCTTCCAACGATTATCTTTTCACTTCCGAATCCGTGTCCGAAGGTCACCCGGACAAGGTCGCCGACCAAATTTCCGACGCCATCCTCGACGCCATCCTGGCCCAGGATCCGAAGGCGCGCGTCGCCGCCGAAACCCTGTGCAACACGGGTCTGGTGGTGCTGGCCGGTGAAATCACCACCCACGCCAACGTCGATTATATTCAAGTGGCGCGCGAAACCATCAAGCGCATCGGCTACGACAACACCGACTACGGCATCGACTACCGCGGCTGCGCCGTGCTGGTCGGCTACGACAAGCAGTCGCCCGACATCGCCCAGGGCGTCGACGAAGGCGCCGGTATCGACCTCGACCAGGGCGCCGGCGACCAGGGCCTGATGTTCGGCTACGCCTGCGATGAAACGGCCGAGCTGATGCCGGCCGCCATCCACTACGCCCACCGCCTCGTCGAGCGCCAGTCGCAGCTGCGCAAGGACGGCCGCCTGCCGTGGCTGCGTCCGGACGCCAAGTCGCAGGTCACGCTGCGCTACATCAACGGCCGCCCGGTCGCCGTCGACACGGTCGTGCTGTCGACCCAGCACGCGCCGGACGTCAGCCACAAGCAGATCGAAGAAGCGGTGATCGAAGAGATCATCAAGCAGGTGCTGCCGCGCGAGTGGCTCAAGGAAACCCGCTACCTGGTCAATCCGACCGGCCGCTTCGTCATCGGCGGCCCGCAGGGCGATTGCGGCCTGACCGGCCGCAAGATCATCGTCGACACCTACGGCGGCGCCAGCCCGCACGGCGGCGGCGCGTTCTCGGGCAAGGATCCGTCCAAGGTCGACCGCTCGGCCGCCTACGCGGCCCGCTACGTGGCCAAGAACGTGGTCGCCGCCGGCCTGGCGCGCCAGTGCCAGGTGCAGGTCAGCTACGCCATCGGCGTGGCCAAGCCGATCAACATCACCGTCTACACCGAAGGCACGGGCGTGATTTCGGACGACAAGATCGCCGAACTGGTGATGGAACATTTCGACCTGCGTCCGAAAGGCATCGTGCTGATGCTGGACCTGCTGCGCCCGATCTACCAAAAGACCGCCGCCTACGGCCACTTCGGCCGCGAAGAGCCGGAATTCACGTGGGAGCGCACCGACAAGGCCGCCATCCTGCGCGAGGCCGCCGGCCTGAAGTAAGCAAGTAAACTGCTGCTGAGCCGCTCAGCGGCTAAGCAGGCTCTGCCATAGAGCCGCAAAGCAAAACGCCCCGGCATCTCGCGATCCGGGGCGTTTTGCATGGGCCGTTTATTTGGGGCGCGCCGGTAGTGGCGGCGGCGGATTGGGGGGCAGGTATTTGCGTCGGAAATCATCGTTGTTCATTTGAGTTCTCCTAATGCCAGTCAGCGACCTGGGTATCGATTTTTTGTTGCGCCCGAGCGCGCACTCTCTCTGTGAGTAGTAAATCGTATTTTAGTTCACTGTAAATGAAACGGTACTTATCCATGCGGACCATTAATTTTTTTGTGTAGTCGGCAATGGGGAATTCCGCATTGATACGCATGCGTACCATGAGGCTATCGATATCGACTGCCAATGATGCCAGCTCTGCGGCGCAGGTGGCGTGCTGCGTCACCTTGTCCGTGACGGATAGCTGCTTCGATACGATAGCGAGCAGGGTACTGGCCGATGTAAACAACGGCCATAGAAAAGTATAGTTTGGATTTTTCCAAAATACGAGGCCGGCCAGCGCGGCGCTGGCTGATGAGATCGCCACGGCTATCTTGGTAATGCTATCCATCCAGGTCCAGCGTGCCAGCAATGCCTGTTCGATTTTTTCCGCATAGTTGACGTTGTAGAGCAGCTTGGTCGTCCCGTCCCAGATGGCGTCGCGTGGGTCCATGATAGAGGCTCATTTGCGGATAAAAAATCACTATAGGCTTACGTGTAGTCCCTGAGCGGCAGTCCGGCGGCGATCTGATTCCGCTCAAGGCCGGCGCCGAGGCGTGCAACTTCTGCCGCGCGTCCGGCGATTTTTTTGCCCCACCGCGTCGTCAGCCGTTTCCAACGGTGCTAGAATGCACCTTCCGAGGAGCGTTGCGACGAATCACCGATTCGCCAGGCTCGGAATCTGCAACCGCGCTCACGTTACTTTTTTCTAACTGAAAGGAGGGCGTGATGAACGCCGTACTCAAATCCGCAACAGATTACCTCATCGCCGATATGACCCTGGCCGCATGGGGCAACAAAGAAATCAAGATCGCTGAAACCGAAATGCCGGGCCTGATGGCGATCCGCGAGGAATTCGCCGCCGCCCAGCCGCTCAAGGGCGCGCGCATCACCGGTTCGCTGCACATGACGATCCAGACCGCCGTGCTGATCCAGACGCTCGAAGCGCTGGGCGCCGTCGTGCGCTGGGCCTCCTGCAACATCTACTCGACCCAGGACCACGCCGCCGCCGCCATCGCCGCCGCCGGCACGCCGGTGTTCGCCGTCAAGGGCGAAACGCTGGACGAATACTGGGACTACACCCACCGCATCTTCGACTGGCCGGCAGACGCCTCCGGCGCCCCGGTCTACTCGAACATGATCCTCGACGACGGCGGCGACGCCACCTTGCTGCTGCACCTGGGCACCCGCGCCGAGACCGACATGTCGGTGCTGGCCAACCCCGGTTCGGAAGAAGAGATCTGCCTGTTCAACGCCATCAAGACCCATCTGGCCATCGACGCCCACTGGTACTCCAAGCGTCTGCCGCAGGTGATGGGCGTGACCGAGGAAACCACCACCGGCGTGCACCGCCTGTACCAGATGCACAAGGAGGGCAAGCTGGCCTTCCCGGCCATCAACGTCAACGATTCCGTCACCAAGTCGAAATTCGACAACCTGTACGGCTGCCGCGAATCGCTGGTCGACGGCATCAAGCGCGCCACCGACGTCATGATCGCCGGTAAAGTGGCCGTCATCGCCGGCTACGGCGACGTCGGCAAGGGCTCGGCCCAGGCCATGCGCGCGCTGTCGGCCCAGGTGTGGGTCACGGAAATCGATCCGATCTGCGCCCTGCAGGCGGCGATGGAAGGCTACCGCGTCGTCACCATGGATTACGCGGCCGAACACGGCGACATCTTCGTCACCTGCACCGGCAACTATCACATCCTGACCGAGCAGCACATGCTGGCCATGAAAGACCAGGCCATCGTCTGCAACATCGGCCACTTCGACAACGAGATCGACGTCGCCGCGCTGAAGAAATACGAGTGGGACAACATCAAGCCGCAGGTCGACCACGTGATCTTCCCGTCGGGCAAGCGCATCATCTTGCTGGCCGAAGGCCGCCTGGTGAACCTGGGCTGCGGCACGGGCCACCCGTCGTACGTGATGAGCTCCTCGTTCGCCAACCAGACCATCGCCCAGATCGAGCTGTTCACGCACATCGAAAAGTATCCGGTCGGCGTCTACGTGCTGCCGAAACACCTGGACGAAAAAGTCGCGCGCCTGCAACTGAAAAAACTCAACGCGCAACTGACCGTGCTGACCGAGGAACAGGCCGGCTACATCGGCGTGTCGCAAGCCGGTCCGTACAAGCCGGAGCACTACCGCTATTAATATGGCGTGACACCCCGCGGGCTAGCCACCTGCCATGAAGCGGGGCCGGCCACATCGCCGGCCCTGTTTTCATCGGCGCCCGTTTGCGACACCCCCCGAATTCGAGCCACTATCTTCGAGCCACTTATGCGTTTGGTCCTTACCTGGTTAATCAATGCGGTGGCCCTGATGGCGCTGCCTTACCTGATGCATTCCATCGATGTCACGAGCATCGGTGCGGCCCTGGTCGCGGCCCTGATCCTCGGCCTGGTCAACACGCTGATCCGCCCCGCGCTGCTGGTGCTGACGCTGCCCGTGACGATGCTGTCGCTGGGCCTGTTCATCTTCGTCATCAACGGCTTCATGTTCTGGCTGACCGCGCAACTGGTCGACGGCTTCCACGTCGACAGCTTCTGGTCCGCCATCGCCGGCGCCCTGCTGTACAGCGTGATTTCCTGGGCCTTGTCCACCATCCTCTTAAGCAAATCCCATGGACGCTCCTAACTTCAGCATCGAATTCTTCCCGCCCAAGACGGCGGAAAGCGCGGAGAAACTGCGCGCCACGCGCGCCCAGCTCTCCGAACTGCACCCGCGCTATTTTTCCGTCACCTTCGGCGCCGGCGGCAGCACACAGCAAGGCACGCTCGACACCGTGCGCGACATCATGGCCGCCGGCGAACAGGCCGCGCCGCATCTGTCCTGCGTCGGCGGCACGCGCGAGTCGATCCGCGCCGTGCTCGACGAATACAAGTCGCACGGCATCAAGCGCGTGGTGGCGCTGCGCGGCGACCTGCCCAGCGGCTACGGCGCCAGCGGCCAGTTCCGCTACGCCAACGAGCTGGTCGAATTCATCCGCGCCGAAACGGGCGACTGGTTCCACATCGAAGTGGCGGCCTATCCCGAAGTGCACCCGCAGGCCCGGTCGCCGCAAGACGATTTGCTGGCCTTCGAGCGCAAGGTCAAGGCCGGCGCGGACGCCGCCATCACCCAGTATTTTTACAACGCCGACGCCTATTTCCAGTTCGTCGAGCAGACCGCCAGGCTCGGTATCGACGTGCCCATCGTCGCCGGCATCATGCCGATCACGAACTACACGCAGCTGATGCGCTTTTCCGACATGTGCGGCGCCGAGATCCCGCGCTGGGTGCGGCTGAAACTGGCCAGCTTCGGCGACGACAGTGCCTCCATCAAGGCCTTCGGGCTCGACGTGGTGACGGCGCTGTGCGAACGCCTGCTGGCCGGCGGCGCGCCGGGCCTGCACTTCTACAGCATGAACCAGGCCGCCGCGACGACGGCGCTGTGGCAGCGGCTGGTGTAAGCAGCGCTGACGATACCTCGCGCAGCCGGCCTGTAACGACAGGATGCAGCGACGGGGCGTAGCGACGGGGTCAGACCACGGTTTCGAGAGATTCATTCGAAACCGTGGTCTGACCCCGTTTTCCGAAACCGTGGCCTACCGCATTTTCGGCTGCGCCTAGCGCGCCTCGGTCAACACCAAATCCAGCGCGACATCGTGCGCGTCGTTGTCGAAGTCCGCCTCCAGGCACGCGTACGCCACCCCCACCGTCTTCGGCCTGGGTTGGCGCGCCAGCGTGCGGTCGTAGAAACCGCCGCCATAGCCGAGCCGGTAGCGCCCGCGGTTAAAGCCGAGGCAGGGCACCAGCAAGGCCGGCGGCGCCGCCTCCATCCGCAACTGCGCCGGCACCGCCACGCCCATCTGGTCCCTGACCATGGCCTCGCCGATTTGCCACTGCGCGAACTCCAGCGCCGCGTGCCGTTCCACCACCACCGGCAGCAGCAGGCGCACGCCCAACCGCGCCAGTTCCGCATAGGCCGCGTGCAGATCGGGCTCATCGCGCAGCGGCCAATACACGCCCAGCGCCGCGACATTCTGCTCACGCGCCCACGCCAGCACCCGCGCCGCGATGGCGCGGTCCCACACGGCCTTGGTGGCCGCGTCGACGCCGCGCCGCGCCGCCAGCAAGCGGGCCCGCAATTGCGCCTTGGCGAGGGCCGCCGGGGCTGGTGGATCGGTCATGGCGCGTGGTATTCTAGGGTCGCTGGTCATATTCTGGCTTCAAGACTAAAGAGAGTTGCACATTGATTTACGCTTCGAAATGGATAGCCGGCGCCGCCGTCGTATTGGCCAGCGTCGCCACCGGTCTGGCCCACGCCGACGACAGCGCAATCGACGCCCGCAAGGACGATGACGCCTTCCTGCTGCTGCGCGACGCCGTGCGCCAGGACGATGCCGTCAAGGCCGACTTTTACGCGGCCAAACTGGGCGCGTATTCCATCCCGTCCTATGTCGACTATTATCGGCTCAAATCCCACTTCCGTGACGTCAGCTACGCCGACCTGCGCGATTTCCTGAACCGCTACGCCGGCAGCGCCATCGCCGACCGCCTGCGCAACGACTGGCTGCTGGACCTGGGCCGGCGCCGCGACTGGGCCACCTTCGACGAGCAGCTGCCGCTGTTCGCGCTCAACGACGACATCCAGGTCAAATGCTACGCGCTGCAATCGCGCGCGCTCAAGGGCCAGAAGGTGGCCGACGAGGCGCGCGCGCTGCTGGTCAATCCGCCCCTCTACGGCGACGGCTGCTCCGGCCTGATCGCCACGCTGGCGCTGGCCGGCCAGTTCGACAACAACGACCTGTGGACGCAGGTGCGCCTGGCCGGCGAATTCGACGCCACGGGGCCGGCCCGGCGCGCCATGGCGCTGCTGGGCGGCTCCGAGAAAAAAATCGCGCAGGCGATCGACTTGCCGGCCATCGCGCTGGCCAAGGGCATGGGCGGCGGCCAGGCCGAACACGAAATTTACCTGGTCGCCATCGGCCGCATGGCCAAGACCAGCGTCAAGCTGGCGGTGCTGGCGCTGAACAAGGCGGCGCCGCGCCTGAGCGCGCAGGAACAGGCCCAGGGCTGGGCCAACATCGCGCTGCAATCGTCGTACACGCTGGCGCCGGAAACGCGCGGCTACTGGCGCAAGTCCAGCGGCGCGCCGCTGTCGAACGACGCCCTGCAATGGAAGACGCGCTACGCGCTGCGCGACGGCGACTGGCAGGAAGTGAAGGCCGACATCCGCGCCATGCCGCCCGCGCTGCGCGCCGATCCGGCGTGGACCTACTGGCTGGGCCGCGCGCTGATGGCCGACGGCGCCACCGGCCCGACCGGCGCCGCCAGCGGCGAGGCGCTGCAGCTGTTCCGCGGCATCGCCGAGCAGTCGAATTTCTACGGCCAGCTGGCGCTGGAGGAAACCGGCCGCCTCATCACGATCCCGCCGGCCGGCGCGCCCATCTCGGCGGCCGAAATCGCGCCCATCGCCGCCAATCCCGGCTTCCAGCGCGCGCTCAAATTCTTCGGCATGCGGCTGCGCTTCGAGGGCACGCGCGAGTGGAACTGGTCGCTGCGCGGCCTGAGCGAACGCGAACACCTGGCCGCCGCCGAATTCGCGCGCCAGAACAATATCCTGGACCGCATGGTCAGCACCTCGGAGCGCACCCGCATCCAGGTCGACTACACGCAGCGCTTCCCGGCGCCGCACAACGACATCATGCGCAGCACCACGCAGACGCTGGGCCTGGACCAGGCCTGGGTCTATGGCTTGATCCGGCAAGAGTCGCGCTTCATCATGGACGCGCAATCGAGCGTCGGCGCCTCGGGCCTGATGCAGGTGATGCCGTCGACCGGGCGCTGGGTCGCGAAAAAAATCGGCCTGGCCGACTTCGTGCAGGACATGCTGAGCGACGTCCACACCAACATCCTGCTCGGCGCCAGCTATATGAACATCGTGCTGGGGAATATGGACGGCTCCGAAGTGCTGGCCACGGCCGCCTACAACGCCGGCCCCGGACGGCTGCGCACCTGGCGCTCGACGCTGACCGGGCCGATGGAAAGCGCCATCTTCATCGAGTCCATCCCCTACGTCGAAACCCGCGCCTATGTGCGCAACGTGATGTCGAACACGGCCTACTACGCGGCCTTGTTCGAAGGCCGGCCGCAGTCGCTCAAGGCGCGCCTGGGCAGCGTCGCGCCGAAAGGCTACAGCGCGCAGGAAGAACAGGAAACGAGCTTCGGCGGCCGCTGAAGACCCCCTATAAAAACCACGGACGACACCATGCAAACCACCGAACTCGATCCCACCCTGTCGCAAGCACTGGCCGCCGCGCGCGAGCCGGGCCTGACGCTCATCATCGGCAACAAGAATTATTCGTCCTGGTCGATGCGGCCGTGGGTGGCGATGACGGCCTTCGGCATCCCCTTCCAGGAAGTGCGCGTGCTGCTCGACTGCGACGACACGGCCGCCAAGATCGCCTCGTATTCGGCCTGCGGCCGGGTGCCGGTGCTGCTGGCCGGCGAGATGACGATCTGGGACAGCCTGGCCATCTGCGAATATCTGGCCGAGCAGTTCCAGGAGCTGGGCCTGTGGCCGCAGGACGTGGCCGCGCGCGCGATGGCGCGCTCGATCTGCGCCGAGATGCACGCCGGCTTCGCCGACCTGCGCAACGCCATGTCGATGAATATCAAGGCCCGCTGTCCGGGCAAGGGCCGCACCAACGGCGCCCAGGCCGACATCGGCCGCATCAGCGAAATCTGGGAGGATTGCCTGTCGCGCTTCGGCGGCCAGCACCAGTTCCTGTTCGGCGAGTTCTCCATCGCCGACGCCTATTACGCGCCGGTGGTGGCGCGCTTCCGCACCTACGGCGTGACGCTGGCGCCGGCGCTGAACGCCTATTGCGAGCGGGTGCTGGCCCATCCGGCCGTGGCGCGCTGGGTCGCCGAGGCGCTGGCCGAAACCGAAACGGCGCCCAAGCACGACGCCGAGATGCCCTGATCGCCAGCGCCATGCCCGAGATGAAAATATATACGGTCGGCGGCGCCGTGCGCGACGCGCTGCTGGGCCGCCCGGTCAAGGACCGCGACTACGTGGTCGTCGGCGCCACCCCGGAAGACATGCTGCGCCAGGGCTTCCGTCCCGTCGGCAAGGACTTCCCCGTGTTCCTGCACCCGCGCACGCAGGAGGAGTACGCGCTGGCCCGCACCGAAAGGAAGACCGCGCCCGGCTACCGCGGCTTCGTGTTCCACACCTCGCCCGACGTCACGCTGGAACAGGACCTGGTGCGGCGCGACCTCACCGTCAATGCCATCGCGCAGGCGCCGGACGGCACGCTGACCGACCCTTACGGCGGCCGCCGCGACATCGAGCAGCGCATCTTCCGCCACGTCTCCGAGGCCTTCGCCGAAGACCCGGTGCGCATTTTGCGGATCGCCCGCTTCGCCGCCCGTTATGCCGATTTCGTCATCGCCCCGGAAACCAATGCGCTGATGCGGCAGATGGTGGCGCAGGGCGAGGTCGACGCTTTGGTGCCCGAGCGCGTGTGGCAGGAACTGTCGCGCGGGCTGATGGAGGACCGGCCCTCGCGCATGCTGGAGGTGCTGCGCGACTGCGGCGCGCTGGCGCGCATCCTGCCGGAGCTCGACGCGCTGTGGGGCGTGCCGCAGCCGCCGCAGTACCACCCCGAGATCGACACCGGGGTCCACATGCTGCAGGTGCTCGACTGCGCCGCCGCGCGCGGCCTGGAGCTGCCGACGCGCTTCGCCTGCCTGATGCACGACCTGGGCAAGGGCGTGACGCCGGCCGACAAATGGCCGGCCCACCACGGCCACGAGGGCCTCGGCGTGCCGCTGGTGGAACAGGTCTGCAAGCGCCTGAAGGTGCCCACCGACTGCCGCGACCTGGCCGTGATGACGGCGCGCGAACACGGCAACGTCGGCCGCGCTCTGGTCCTGCGCGCCAACACCATCGTCACCCTGCTGGAGCGCTGCGACGCCTTCCGCAAGCCGGCCCGTTTCAGCCAGATGCTGCTGGCGACCGAATGCGATTCGCGCGGCCGCATCGGCGCCAGTGCGAGTTTTGCCGACCAGCCCTTCCCCCAACTGGCCTATCTGGAAAGCGCGATGGCGGCCGCGCGCGCCGTCAACGCCGGCGACATCGCCCAGGCCAGCGCCGACCAGCCGCAGCGCATCCCGGAGCGCATCCACCGGGCCCGCGTCGGCGCCGTCAAGCTGGCCATCGGCGCCATCGAAGACGACGACGCGGCGCCGCCGGCGGCCGCCGCCCTTTAAGCGCGCCGCCGGCAGCGAGGGCGGGCTTGCGATACAATGCCCGATGGTGCGCTGCACCATCGACGCCGGATGGAGTGCTATGAGTTCGATCGACCTGTTTCAAAATCCGCTGGGACGCTGGTTCAAGGGCGGCGCGGCGCGGCCGACGGTGCGCGTCAAGGAGCTCAAGGAGCGCGACCGCCGCCGCATGGTCAAGCACTTCCTGGCGCTGGAAAGCCGCGACCGCCTGCTGCGCTTCGGCGCCATCGTGCCCGACGAGCAGGTCGCCAAATACGTCAACGGCATCGACTTCGCGCGCGACATGGTGTTCGGCGTCTACAACCGCGTGTTCAAGCTGGTCGCCGTCGGCCACCTGGCGTTCGCGCCGCGGGACGCGTCGCCGCGCAAAAGCGCCGCCACCGACAAGGAGCGCGTGGCCGAATTCGGCGTCTCGGTGGCGCACTCCATGCGCGGCATGGGCGTCGGCAGCAAGTTGTTCGAACGGGCCGCCATCCACTGCCGCAACAACGATATCGACACGCTGTACATGCACTGCCTGTCGTCCAACGCGACCATGATGCATATCGCGAAAAAAGCCGGCATGGCCATCCACCGCGACTATGGCGAGGCCGACGCCTACCTCAAGCTGCCGCCGCCCAATCCCGGCAGCGTCCTGCAGGAGGCGATGGAGGAACAGGTGGCCATGCTCGATTACGCCTACAAGGCCAACAAGCGCGCCGCCGTCAAGTGGCTGGACCGCCTGCCCGGCCGCAAGAGCGAGTGAGCCGGCCCGGCGCCGGCGCTCACACCAGCGGCAGCGCCGTCGTGTCCTTGATCCTTTGCAGCGCGAAGCTGGACTTCACGTCCAGCACCGCCGGATGGCGCAGCAGCGTCGCCATCATGAAGCGCGAAAAATGGTCCATGTCTTCCACGTGCACCCGCAGCAGATAATCCATCTCGCCCGTCATCGCGTAGCAGGCCACCACTTCCGGCCACTGTTCGACGGAGACCGCGAAGTCGGCGCGCGGCGAGGCCACCGGCGGCGCCGCGCCGAGCGCGCGCGCGTTGCTGTGGGCCGCCGCGTCGCTGTGCTTTTCCAGCCGTACGTTCACATACGCCAGCAGCCCGAGGCCGATCTTGTCGGGGTCGAGCAGCGCCACGTATTGGCGGATCACGCCCGCCTCCTCCAGCCGCTTGATGCGGCGCAGGCAGGGCGACGGCGACAGGTTGACCAGTTCGGCCACGTCCTGGTTGGACAGCCGGCCGTCGGCCTGCAAGATGGACAGAATTTTGCGGTCCGTTTTATCGAGCGCGATCTTGGTCATGAATTCCTCGTTTGGCGAATGTTCAGGCAATATTATTGCTTAAATTATCGGCGCGGGGGAATTGTTTGCAATTTAATGCCGCCCGGCCAGGACTATACTGTGCGCTATTCCAAGAAGGAGACCGCATATGAAATTCCAGCCGTGGGACAACCCGATGGGCACCGATGGTTTTGAGTTCGTCGAATACGCCGCGCCCGATCCCAAGGCGCTCGGCGCGCTGTTCGAGAGCATGGGCTTCACCCCCATCGCGCGCCACCGCCACAAGGACGTGACGCTGTACCGTCAGGGCGACATCAACTTCATCATCAACGCCGAGCAGGACTCGTTCGCGCAGCGCTTCGCGCGCCACCACGGCCCGTCCGTGTGTGCCATCGCGATCCGCGTCGACGACGCCGCGCACACCTACAAGCGCGCGCTGGAACTGGGCGCCTGGGGCTTCGACAACAAGACCGGCCCGATGGAACTGAACATCCCCGCCATCAAGGGCGTCGGCGATTCGCTGCTGTACTTCGTCGACCGCTGGCGCGGCAAGGGCGCCGACAAGCCGGGCGCCGCGGCGCCGGGCGGCATCGGCGACATCAGCATCTACGACGTCGACTTCGTCGCCATCGCCGGCGCCGTCGCCAACCCGGTCGGCAACGGCCTGACCTATATCGACCACCTGACCCACAATGTGCACCGTGGCCGCATGAAGGAATGGGCCGATTTCTACGAACGCCTGTTCAACTTCCGCGAAGTGCGCTACTTCGACATCGAGGGCAAGCTGACCGGTTTGAAGTCGAAGGCCATGACTTCGCCCTGCGGCAAAATCCGCATTCCGATCAACGAATCGTCGGACGACAAATCGCAGATCGCCGAATACCTGAACGAGTACCACGGCGAAGGCATCCAGCACATCGCCCTCGGCACCGACGACATCTACACGTCGATCGAGCAGATGAAGAATACCGGCATCGTGTTCCAGGACACCATCGAGACTTATTATGAGCTGGTGAACCGCCGCCTGCCGCACCACGGCGAGCGCCTGGAAGACCTGCGCCGCCTGCGCATCCTGATCGACGGCACCAGCACCGAGACGGAACGCGAGCTGCTGCTGCAGATCTTCACGCAGAACGTGATCGGTCCGATCTTCTTCGAGATCATCCAGCGCAAGGGCGACCAGGGCTTCGGCGAAGGTAATTTCCGCGCGCTGTTCGAGTCGATAGAACTCGACCAGATCAAGCGCGGCGTGCTGGAAGACACCCGCACGACGACCGCCTAAGAAAGTCCGGGACCGGATCGACGCCCCAGGTTTGAGGGACGGCAGCACCGCGCAGACGGGCGCCGCCCTGTGATACCCTGTAAAAAAATCATTTTTCCGTTCCGCGCGCGCCCACAAGGCGGGCCGGAATCGCGCGCAGCCCGGCCCACCCGGCCGGCTTGCGCAAAGCTTAGAGAATAATGGAGACTATGTAATGAACGCACCTCACAAGGGCTCGCAGCTGGAGCCAGGCATGAGCCCGAATTCGAACTCGAATCCGGACGACATCACCCTCGACGACAAGTGGACCCTCGACCGCGGCCGCGCCTTCATGACCGGCACCCAGGCCCTGATCCGCCTGCCGATGATGCAGCGCGAGCGCGACCTGAAGGCGGGCCTGAACACGGCCGGCTACATCACCGGTTATCGCGGCTCGCCCGTCACCAGCGTCGACATGACGGCCGTGAAGGCCAAAAAATACCTGTACGCGCACCACGTCAAATTCCATCCCGGGATGAACGAGGACCTGGCCGCCACCGCCGTCTGGGGCACGCAGCAAACCAATTTGTTCAAGGACGCCAAGTACGACGGCGTCTTTTCCATGTGGTATGGCAAAGGCCCCGGCGTCGACCGTTGCGGCGACGTCTTCAAGCACGCCAACAACGCCGGCTCGGCCAAGTTCGGCGGCGTGCTGGTGCTGGCCGGCGACGACCACGCCGCCAAATCCTCGTCCACCGCGCACCAGTCGGACCACATCCTGAACGCCTGCGGCATACCGGTGCTGTATCCGTCGTCGGTGCAGGAATATATCGACTACGGCCTGCACGCCTGGGCCATGAGCCGCTACACCGGCCTGTGGGTGTCGATGAAGTGCGTGACCGACATCATCGAGTCCGGCGCCGTCGTCGAATTCGACCCGGACCGCGTGCAGATCGTCACGCCGACCGATTTCGCGCTGCCCGAGGGCGGCCTCAATATCCGCTGGCCCGACACCGTGCTCGATATGGAAGTGCGGATGAACAGCTACAAGTGGTACGCCGCGCTGGCCTATGCGCGCGCCAATAAGCTGAACAAGATTATCTGGGACAGCCCGAAGCCGAAGATCGGCATCATCACCGCCGGCAAATCCTACCTCGACACGCGCCAGGCGCTGGCCGACCTGGGCATCGA
>NZ_JANXMI010000265.1 GCF_025354735.1 Rugamonas sp. | reverse complement strand
GCCACGCTGTCGCTGGTCGACCTCGACCACTTCGCCGAGACCAACGACGCGCTCGGCCACCAGTTCGGCGACCTGCTGCTGGTCGCCGTGGCGGCGCGCCTGCAATCGCGCCTGGGCAGCGAGCTGACGGTGGCGCGCATCGGCGGCGACATTTTCAGCGTGCTTGGCGACGCCGTCGCGGTCAATCCCGCGCGCATCCTGGCGCTGTTCGAGACGCCGTTCTCGATCGACGGCCAGGACGTGCAGTTGTCGGCCACGCTCGGCCTGGTGCGCCTGGCCGAGCACGATGGCAGCGGCGCCGACGCCCTCAAAGACGCCGACATCGCCCTCAAGCGCGCCAAGTCGCAGCAGCGCGCCGGCCACTTCTACTTCTCGCGTTCGATGGGCGTGGAGATCCGCGAGCGCGTGCGCATGATGCACGCGCTGCGCACCGGCTTCACCAGGGGCGAGCTGTTCGTGGTCTACCAGCCGCAGATGGATTTGTCGACGCGCCGCCCGGTCGGCGCCGAGGCGCTGCTGCGCTGGCGCACCGAGGACGGCACCTTCATCTCGCCCGACCGCTTCATCCCCATCGCCGAATACTCGGGCCTGATCATCGACATCGGCGAATGGGTGCTGCGCACCGCCTGCAAGGAGCTGGTGCAGCTGCGCGAGGCCGGCCACCGCGACTTCACGATGTCGATCAACGTCTCGCAGGTGCAGTTCCGCCATCCCTACTTCCTCGAGATGCTGCGCAGCGCGCTCGAAGACACCGGCGCGCCGCCCGAATTCGTCGAACTCGAAATCACCGAGTCGATGGCGATGGAGGAGCCCGACCTGCTCATCAAGATGCTCTGGCAGATCAAGCAGACCGGCGTCAGCATCGCCATCGACGACTTCGGCACGGGCTTTTCCTCCCTGTCCTACCTGCAGCGCCTGCAGGTGGACCGCCTCAAGATCGACCGCGCCTTCGTCACCGAAATCACCGGCTCGGCGCGCGGCAGCAGCATCGCCGAAATGGTCATCCAGCTGGGCCGCAACCTGGGCCTGGCGGTGATCGCCGAGGGCGTCGAGGACGAGCGCCAGGCGCAGATCCTGCAGGCCCTGGGTTGTCCGCTGGCGCAGGGCTTCCTGTTCGCCCGGCCGATGACGGCCTCCGCCCTGGCCGGCTGGCTCAACGACGACCCCATGCAGGGCGCCGCCTGAGACGCCGGGGCCGCGCCGGCGCGCAAGCAGGGCGCGGCGCGGCCGGCGGCCGATCCGCCTGAAGTTTACCCGGCGCGGCCCATCCGCGCCGCCCCCGCCGCGGCGATCGCGCGGCACGCCGTCCTCCCTCTGAAGCCCCCTCCCCCGGCACTTCCCCCTCTCCCCAAGGCGCGCGGCCGCGCCAATGTCGAATTCCTTAATCCGCATCAAGTACAAATATCAATGCGAACGATTATCATTATTGTTCCTGATCAATACTTCATGAAGGATTCGCATGCGCTCCACAGCAGTTCGCCTATTCGGCCGCCTTTCCGCCGCCGCCCTCGCCGCCACGGCGCTCCAGGCCGGCGCCGCCGAGTATCCCATCGGCGCGCCGCAGCAGCGCGCCGGCATGGAGATCGCTGCCGTCTATCTGCAGCCGGTGGTGATGGAGCCGGACGGCATGATGCGCAAGGCCGAAGAGTCCGACATCCACATCGAGGCCGACATCCACGCCCTGGCCGGCAATCCGAACGGCTTCGAGGAGGGCGCCTGGGTGCCCTACCTGCTCATCAAGTTCGAAGTCAGCAAGGACGGCTCGGCGCAGAAGGTCAGCGGTGAGTTCATGCCGATGGTGGCCAACGACGGCCCGCATTACGGCGACAACGTCAAGCTCTTCGGACCGGGCAAATACCATGTGCGCTACAGCATCCTGCCGCCGTCGGAGAACAAGCACGCCCATTTCGGCCGCCACACCGACCGCCTGACCGGCGTGCGCCCCTGGTTCAAGCCCTTCGACGTCGAGTTCGACTTCACCTATGTCGGCATCGGCAAGAAGGGCGGGTACTAGGCGATGCGCATTTCCCTGCCCATGAAGACGCTGGCCGCCGCGGCCGCCCTGCTGTGCGCGGCCGCCGGCGCCGCCGCGGCCCAGCCCGGCGCGGGCGAGCTGCGGCAATTGCTGGCCACGCTGAACGAGCGCGTCGGGCGCCTTGAGCGCCGCAACGCCGAACTGGAGCGTGAATTGCGCGCCGCCCGCCCCGCCGCGCCGCCCGCCCGCGGCGCAGAAAGCGCGCCCGCCATCGAACAGCGCGTCCTGGCGCTGGAATCGCAGCAAGCGCGCACGGCCGCCGGCCTGGACAGCGAGCGCCTCAGCGAAAACGAGCCGGAGCTGACCTCGCGCCTGAAGGCGCTGGAGATGCAGGCTGGCGGCGCGCGCAGCGCCGCCCGCAAGATCGAGGCGCTGGAGGGCCTGAGCGCCGGCTTCAGCCTGACCACGATGGCGCAAAAACCCTACGGCGCGGCGGACGCGCACAGCCAGCTCAATTATCGCGGCGACGCCTTCGTCACCATGCCGCTGGGAAAACTGGGCGCGGTCGAGCAGCGCGTCTACGCCCAGTTCCGCGTCGGCCAGGGCGCCGGCCTGAACGACCTGGCCAGTTTTTCCAAGCCGAACGCCAGCGCCTTCCGCGTGCTGGGCGGCTTGCGCCCCGACGACTCGGTCGCCGTGCTGGCGCAAGCCTGGTACCAGGCGCGCATCCCCCTGCCCTTCGGCGGCCACGCGCCGAGCTCGAAGGAGACGCTGGAGATCGGCTTCGGCAAGATGGACCCCTTCGCCTTCTTCGACCAGAACGCCGTCGCCGGCGATGAAACCCGCCAGTTCGCCAACACCGTCTTCGTCCACAATCCCCTGCTGGACGCCGGCGGCGACATCGGCGTCGACGCCAACGGCTTCGCGCCCGGCTTCCGCCTGTCCTACCAGAACGCCGGCGCCAAGCCGGAGAGCTGGCGCCTGTCGCTGGGCGTGTTCGGCGCCGGCCCGACCGGCTCGAACTACCAGCGCAGCCTGAGCTCGCCCCTGATCCTGCTGCAGGCCGAGACGGAGCGGCGCCTGTTCGCCGGCCTGCCCGGCAACTATCGCCTGTACGCCTGGCGCGCCGGCCAGGCCAGCCATTTCGACGACAGCGTCGTCGCCACCGAGCGCCACAGCGGCTGGGGCGCCTCGCTGGACCAGCGCGTCGGCGACGGCGTGACCCTGTTCGGCCGCTACGGCCGCCAGGTCAACGGCCATGTGCGCTTCGATCAGGCCGTGACGGCGGGCGCCGAGTTCAACGGTTCCTACTGGAGCCGCGCCGGCGACAGCCTCGGCCTGGCCGCCGGCTGGCTGCAGACCAGCCGCGCCTACCGCGCCGCCAGCGGCGCCGACGGCGCCGAGCGGGTGCTGGAGCTGTACTACCGCTACCGCATCAACAAGCAGTTCGAACTCTCGCCCCATCTCCAATACATCGGCCGTCCCGCCGGCGCCGCCGGAGCCGGCCCGATCACCGTCCTCGGCCTGCGCGCCCAACTTAGTTACTGAGATCCATCATGTTCCCACACCTGCGCGTTTTACTCGGCGGCCTCGCGGCCGCCGCCTGTCTGGCGGCGGCGCCGGCCCCCGCCGCCGACCTGCCCACCTTCACGCTGACGATACGCGACGGCCGCTTCGTGCCGGAGACGGTCGAGGTGCCCGCCAACACCAAGTTCCGCCTGCAGATCAAGAACGAGGGGCCGGGCGCGGAGGAATTCGAAAGCGTCGAGCTGCGCAAGGAGAAGGTGCTGGCGCCGGGCGCGTCCAGCTTCCTGATCTTCATGCCGCTCAAGCCGGGCAGCTACAAATTCTTCGGCGAATTCCACCCGCAAACGGCCCAGGGCCGCTTCCTCGCCAAATGAAAGGGGCAGTCCATGGGTAACGCCCTCTTCATCGTCTGGCGCGAAAGCGTCGAGGCCATGCTGGTCGTCGGCATTCTGTACGCCTGGATCAAGCGCAACGACGGCGCCGGCCTGCGCGCCCTGTGGCTGGGCGTGGCCGCAGGGGTCGCCCTGGCGGGGGCGCTGGGCTGGGCCATGGTGGCGGCGCAGGACGAGCTGTCCGGCGGCGCGCTGGAATGCTTCCAGCTGGCCATGCTGCTGGCCGCCGCCGGCCTGATCGTGCAGATGGTGCTGTGGATGCAGAAGCACGGCCGCCATATGAAACAACAACTGGAGCGCGACCTGGCCGGCGCCGCGCGCCGCGCCGGCGGCGTGGGCGTGGCCGCCATCGCCGCGCTGGCGATCGCGCGCGAGGGCGCCGAGACCGCCATCTTCCTGTACGGCATGGGGCTGGCCGACGGCGCCGGCGTCGGTCTGGCCGGCGGCGCCGCGCTCGGCTTCGCGCTGGCGCTGTTGACGGCCTGGGCCGTCAATCGCGGCCTGCGCTTCCTGAACTACCGGCAATTCTTCCGCGTCAGCGGCCTGCTGCTCCTGCTCTTCGCGGCGGCGCTGCTGGCCAGCGCCGTCGACCGCATGATAGGCTCCGGCTGGCTGCCCCCTCTGGTCGACCCGCTGTGGGACAGCTCGGCGCTGCTCGACGACGCCGGTTCCGGCGGCGCCGCGCTGGCCGCCTTCACCGGCTACCGCGCGCGGCCCTCGCTGACCCTGGCCGTGATCTACGCCCTGTACTGGATCGGCATCGCGCTGGCGCAGCGCCGGCGGGGCCGGCATGGCTAGCATCCCCCTCGTCGACATGCGCGCGGCGGCGCGGCCGAAGGGCCGCCTGGCCGCCGTCGGCACGGCCATGCGCCGCCACCGCAACTGGATACTGGCCACGCAATGGTGCGTGGTCGCCTTCTATCTGGCGCTGCTGGTGCTGCCGGCCTGCATGCCGCTGCCGCCCGAGGACGCCCACCTCTACGACAATCTGCGCCTGTTCGCCCAGTTCCTGTTCTGGGGCATCTGGTGGCCCTTCGTCATGCTCGGCACGATGCTCTTCGGGCGCGTCTGGTGCGGCGTCTTCTGCCCGGAGGGCGCGCTGAGCGAACTGGCCAGCCGCCACGGCCTGGGCCGCCCCATCCCGCGCTGGATGCGCTGGGGCGGCTGGCCGCTGCTGGCCTTCATCTGCACCACCGTCTACGGCCAGCTGATCAGCGTCTACGAGTACCCGCAGGCGGCCCTGCTGATACTCGGCGGCTCGACCCTGGCGGCGCTGGCCGTCGGCTTCGTCTACGGCCGCGGCAAGCGCGTCTGGTGCCGCTACCTGTGCCCGGCCAACGGCGTCTTCTCGCTGCTGGCGAAAATCGCCCCCATCCACTTCCGCGTCGATCAGGACGCCTGGAAGCGCGACACGGCGCGCGCGCCGGCGGTGGACTGCGCCCCGCTGATCGACATCCGCCACATGAAAAGCGCCTCGGCCTGCCACGCCTGCGGGCGCTGCAGCGACCACAAGGGCGCCGTCGGCCTGGCCGCGCGCAGCCCGGCCGCCGAAATCCTCGCCGCCGGCGACGCCGACGTCAAGACCGCCGAGGCGCTCATGCTCGGCTTCGGCGTGATCGGCGTCGCCACGGCCGCCTTCAACTGGTCGGCCAGCGCGCGCTTCATCCAGATGAA
>NZ_JANXMI010000235.1 GCF_025354735.1 Rugamonas sp. | reverse complement strand
GAAGCCGATGTCGAGGAACTGGCCCGGGTTTTCCTTGTCCGGCATGGCCATTTTTTTGGCGCGGATCAAGCCGCCGTCCTTGCCGGTCAGGCCCACGGCCTGGCCGCCGTAGTGATTAATCAGCATCACGATATCCTGCTGCACCTCGCCGCCCAGCACCCATTCGACCACTTCCATGGTCTCTTCGTCGGTGATGCGCATGCCCTGCACGAAGGTGCCCTGCTTGCCGATTTTTTTCAGCGCGTTGTCGATCTGCGGGCCGCCGCCGTGCACCACGACCGGATTCATGCCGACGAGTTTCAGCAGGATGACGTCGCGCGCGAAGCCGTGCTTGAGGCGTTCGTCCGTCATCGCGTTGCCGCCGTATTTGATGACGATGGTTTTGCCATGGAAATTGCGGATATAAGGCAGCGCCTCGGCCAGAATCTGAGCCTTGATCTGCGGCGCCACCGCGGTCAGGTCATCAGTCATGCCTAGGTTCAGGTCAGTCAGTTGGGTCATGGCGAGTCCGGTAAAAATATTTCAGCGATTTTACAGCCTGGAGCGGCGGCAAGTCGTCATTATAGGGCTATCCGGTTGTAATTTCCGAGATGATCCGCTAGGCTAGGCCGCTATGACCCTCTCCTCCTCCGCCACCGAGTCCCTGTATCGCCAATTGGAGACGATGCGGCCGCTGCTTGTCCGTTTCGCAGTATTGCAACTTCGGAATCAAGCGCTGGCCGAAGACGCGGTGCAGGACGCCCTGATCGCGGTGCTGGAAAAGCCCGAGCGCTACGCCGGCCAGTCCACGCTGCGCACCTATGTGACGGGGATTTTGAAGTTCAAGATCATCGACAACCTGCGCGCCACCACCCGCGAGCGCCAGATCGAAACCTGCGACGACCAGTCCGAGGACGACGCCATCGACGCCCTGTTCGTGGCCGACGGCCACACCCGCGACAAGCCGCTGGCCTGGGGCGACCCCGATCAGACGCTGGAGCAGAAGGATTTTTTCCGCGTGCTCGAAGTGTGCCTCGAAAAGCTGCCGGCCAAGACGGCGCGCATTTTCATGATGCGCGAGTGGCTGGAACTGGAAACCGACGAAATTTGTAAGGAATTGGCGATCACCACGTCTAATGCCTGGGTGCTCTTGTACCGGGCCCGCATGCGCCTGCGCGAATGCCTGGACTTGAACTGGTTTGGCCATTGCCAGACTTCGTGACCGCACCAACCACTGTCTGCGATTATGGAACCACATAAAATTGGCCTCAAACCCACTTGCCGCGAAGTGCACCGCCTGGTGTCGGAAGGGCTGGACCGCGAGTTGTCGCTGGTCGAGCGCACCCGCATGCGCCTGCACCTGATGGTGTGCGGCGCCTGCACCCGCTTCAATGGCCAGATGTCGCTGCTGCGGCGCGCCATGCGCACCATGCCGCCGCCCGATTATGACGCGGCCGCCGCGCCGACGCTGCCGCCGGCCGCCCCGACACCGCCATGAGTTTATGCGCGCGCTGCGGCGCCGCCTTCAGCTGCGCCATGGTGGCCGGCGAGCGGGCCGGCGCGGCCATGGCCGGCAATGTTGATGATACGGCCACCACCACGACCGCCGCCGCCGATCCGGGGCCGCGCTGCTGGTGCACCTATCTGCCGGCCGCCGTCGCGCTGCCGTCGGAGCCGGGCGGCGCCTGCTGGTGCGCGTCCTGCCTGGCCGCGCACATCGCCGCCGCCGAACAGCGGCGCGGCGCCGCGGATTGATGGCATCATGGATGCCGTGTAGCCGGACATCGCGCCGTCCCCGTTCCGACCCACCCACCCCACCCACCCCACCCACCCCACCCACATTACGCACCAAGGAGCACCATGCGTTTTAGCGATATGCGTATCGGCCTGCGGGTCGGCATCGGCTATGTCATCCTGATCGCGCTGATGCTGGGCGCGATCGGCGTCGGCGTCGACCGCATCTACGCCATCCGCGCCGAGAGCGACCACATACTGGACCAGGACTGGGCCGCCTCCTCGGCCATCAACCGCATCGACAGCGAATCGCGCGACGCCGCCACCCGCGTGCTGACCCTCATCATCGAGGGCAAACAGATCGACCGCGTCGCCACCTACGCGCGCATCGACACCATCAAGCGCAGCATCGACGGCCAGCTAGAGCGGCTGGCCGCGCTCGACGCCACGCCCGAAGCGCGGGCCCGGATCGACACCGTCAAGCGCGCCCGCGCCGCCTACTACGACACCTTCATCGCCGTCGCCGACCTGGTGGAGGCGGGCGAGCGCGCCGGCGCCGAGGAGAAAATGAACACGCTGGCGCTGCCGGCGCTGAATAATCTGCTGACCCAGATCCGCGCCCTCGACGAGCTGCAAAAAACCCAGGTCATGTCCAGCGCCGCGCTGGCGCGCCAGGACATCGACCACTCGCTGATGCAGATGGTGACGATGGGCGTGGCGGCGCTGCTGTTCGGGATCGTCTTCATGTATTCGGCGCGCTCGATCACGCGGCCGCTGGTCGAAGCCATCGCCATCGCCACCCGCGTCGGCGACGGCGACCTCGGTTCCGTCATCGAGGTGACGTCGAAGGATGAAACGGGCCAGCTGCTCGGCGCCCTCAAGCAGATGACCATCAGCCTGGCCGCCGAACAGCAGCTGCGCCAGGCCGTCATGGTGGCCGAGGACGCGACCAAGGCCAAGTCGGACTTCCTGGCCAATATGTCGCACGAAATCCGCACGCCGATGAACGGCATCATCGGCATGACCCATCTGGCGTTGCAGACCGACCTGACGCCCAAGCAGCGCAATTACCTGGAAAAGGTCGAAGGGGCGGCCAAGAACCTGCTCGGCATCATCAACGACATCCTCGATTTTTCCAAGATCGAGGCGGGCAAGCTGGCCTTCGAGCAGGTCGATTTTTATCTGGACGACGTGATGGCGCGGATCGCCGACCTGGCCGTCATGCGGGCCCAGGACAAGGGCCTCGAGCTGCTGTTCGACGTCGGCGCCGACGTGCCGATGGTGCTGGTGGGCGACCCGCTGCGCCTGGCCCAGGTGCTCATCAACCTGACCAACAACGCCGTCAAGTTCACGGAGCACGGCGAAATCATCGTCAGCATCCGGGTCCAGGAACGCGCGGCCGACACGGTGCGGCTGCGCGTCGGCGTGCGCGACACCGGCGTCGGCCTCACGCCGGCGCAGCGCGCGCGCCTGTTCCAGGCCTTCTCGCAGGCCGACACCTCGACCACGCGCCACCACGGCGGCACCGGCCTCGGTCTGACCATCAGCCAGCGCCTGGTCGAGATGATGGGCGGGACCATCGAACTTGACAGCGAGCCTGGCGTCGGCAGCGACTTCTATTTCAGCGCCAGCTTCGGCGTCGCCGCCGCGCCGGAGATGCTGCCGGCGCCGGACGTCTCCGGCCTGCGCGTGCTGGTCGTCGACGACAACGCCAGCGCGCGCGAAATCTTCATCGACATGCTGCACTCGATGCAGTTCGACGCCGCCTGCGCCAACGGCGGCCCGCAGGCCGTGGAGCTGATCGCCCAGGCCCGCGCGCAGCGGCGGCCCTTCAACGTGGTGCTGATGGACTGGCAGATGCCGGGCATGAGCGGCGTCGAGGCGATCCGCGCCATCCGCGCGGAAGCCGCCGCCGCCGCCGCCGATCCGGCCGGCGAGGCGGCCGCGCTGCCGGCCTTCATCATGGTCACCGCCTACAACCGCGACGCGCTGCTCGACGACATCCGCGACCTGCAAGTGGACGGCATGCTCAATAAGCCGGTCAGCTCGTCGACGCTGCTCGACTCGATATCGACCGTGTTCGGCAAGGACCTGGCGCGCTGCCGCAAGGTGCAGCGCCAGGCCGACTACCACAGCGCCGAACAGGCAGTGCGCGGCGCCTATCTGCTGCTGGTCGAGGACAATGAAGTCAATCAGGAGGTGGCGCAGCAGATCCTGCACGACGCCGGCGTGCGCGTCGACATCGCCAGCAACGGCGCCATGGCGCTGGCCAAAATCGCGGTGGCCGATTACGACGGCGTGCTGATGGACTGCCAGATGCCCGTCATGGACGGCTACGACGCCACCCGCAAGCTGCGCGAAGACCCGCGCCACGCGGCGCTGCCGGTGATCGCCATGACGGCCAACGCCATGGTCGGCGACAAGGAAAAATGCCTGGCCGCCGGCATGAACGATTTCATCGCCAAGCCGATCGACGTGGCGCAGCTGTTCACGACGCTGGCGCGCTGGGTCAAGGTGAGCCACCCGCAGGAGCCGGTGGCCACCGCGCCGCAGCCGCAGGAAACCCTGCCCGTGATTCCGGGCCTGAAAATGGAGGCGGCCCTGCAACGCATCGGCGGCAACGTCGGCTTGATGCGCAAGCTGCTCAACCGCTTCGTCGAAACCCAGATCGACGTCATGGACCGCATCGCCGCCGCCATCGACAACAACGACCTGGCGGCCGCCACGCGCGAGGCCCACACCGTCAAGGGACTGGCGGGTAACATCGGCGCCGGCGGCATGGCCGACAGCGCGGCGCGGCTGGAACAGATGCTGCTGCACGGCGTCGTCGAAGGACTGGACGACGCGCTGGCGGCGATGGCGCAGGAACTGGGCGCGCTGGTGGCCTGCATCGCGATGGCGATGACGGAGCGCGCGGCCGGCGCGACGGCGGCCGACGCCGGGCCCGCGCAGCCGGTGGACATGGCCGCGCTGGCGGCCGACCTGCGCGAGCTGGCGCGCCTGCTGGCGCAGGACGACGGCGCCGCCGTGCGCTTGCTCGACAGCGTGTCGCCGCGGTTGATCGCGGCCGGGCAGGGCGAGCACGCGCGCCAGCTCAGGCGCGAGCTGGCGCAGTATGATTTCGAGGACGCGCTGGCGCAGCTGCGGGAAGCCGCCCGCGCGCTGCGCATCGACCTGTCCGGACAAGACAGACCGGAACCGGCCTGACGCCGCGCGCCATCACAGAGATTTCTAAAAACCCGCATCATCAGGAGCCGCCATGAACCAGCCCCGCATCAAGCCGACCATTTTGGTGGTCGACGACACGCCCGATAATATCGACCTGCTGTGCGCCGTGCTGGAGCAGGACTACCGCACCAAGATCGCCGTCAACGGCGAGCGCGCGCTGAAGATCGCCAACGGCGACGTCAAGCCGGACCTGATCCTGCTCGACATCATGATGCCGGGCATGAGCGGCTACGACGTCTGCAAGGAACTCAAGGCCCATGCGGCCACGCGCGACATACCCGTCATCTTCGTGACGGCCATGAGCGAGACCGTCGACGAGCAGCTCGGCCTGGGCCTGGGCGCGGCCGACTACATCACCAAGCCGATCTCCGCGCCCATCGTGCTGGCGCGGATCAAGACCCAGCTGTCGATGAAGCGCGTGCACGACTTCCTGCGCGACCAGAACCACTTCCTGGAAACCGAAGTGGAACTGCGCACGCGCGAAGTCGTCGCCTTGCAGGACGTGACGATCCACACCATGGCGTCGCTGGCCGAGACGCGCGACAGCGAAACGGGCAACCATATCCGCCGCACCGCGCACTACGTCAAGACGCTGGCCGAAAAGCTGCGCGGCCACCCGCGCTTCAGCGCATTTTTGACCGACAAGAATATCGAGCTGCTGTTCAAGTCCGCGCCGCTGCACGACATCGGCAAGGTCGGCATCCCGGACCGCATCCTGCTCAAGCCGGGCCGCTTCGAGTCCCATGAAATGGAAATCATGAAGACCCATACGACGCTGGGCCGCGACGCCATCGAGGCGGCCGAGCGCGAGCTGGGGGTCACGGTCGACTTCCTCAAGTACGCCAAGGAGATCGCCTACGGACACCAGGAGAAGTGGGACGGCAGCGGCTATCCGCTGGGATTGTCCGGCGACGCCATTCCGATTTCGGCGCGCCTGATGGCGGTGGCCGACGTCTATGATGCGCTCATCAGCCGCCGCGTCTACAAGGAAGGCATGTCGCACGAAGCGGCCGTCGCCATCATCGCCGAGGGCCGTGGCCAGCACTTCGATCCCGACATGGTCGACGCGTTTTTAGCGTTGCAGGCCGAGTTTATCGCCATCGCCAAAACCTACGCCGACAGCGACCACGATATGGAAAAGAAGCGCGCAAAAGTCGAGCTGTTCACGCAGCCGGCGGTGGCGGGGCCGGGGCCGGGCTAGCGTCCAAGGAGGCGGCGTCCAAGGAGGCGCCGTCTCAGCTCACCGTTTTAAAGAAGCGCATCATCTCGCGGCTGGCGTCGGGCCCCTTGTCGTCGGTGTAGCTGCCGCGCGCGCTGCCGCCCGACCATGCGTGTCCGGCGCCGTGGATCAGCCAGTGCTCGGCCAGCGGCGCGCCGTCGGTGCCACGGTGCGTGGTCTGGGTGTAGCGGTGGCCGTTCGGCACCGCGTCCGACTGCACCGACGGCGCCGCCTGCGCGCCGGCGCCGCTCAGTCCCTGTTCCATCACGTCTTCGCCGTTGCGCGGATGGACCGTGGTATCGCGGTCGCCGTGGAACACGATGATGGGCAGGCCACCCTTGCTGTGCGGCGCCTGCGGCACCGGGCCGGCGCCGCGCTTCATCGCCATCAGCGCCGACGGCAGATCCTGGGCCGACGCGTACGGCAAGCCCGAATGGACGCCGACGGCCGCGAACACGTCGGGATACAGCGTGCCGACGATCACCGCCATCGCGCCGCCGGCCGACAGGCCGGCCACGTACACCTGGCGTTCATTGACCGGATAATCGTCGATGACCTGCTGCGCGATGCCGGCGATCAGCGACGGCTCGCCCTGGCCGCGCTGCTGGTCGATGGCGTTGAACCAGTTCCAGCACTTGGAGCTGTTGGCGTTCTTACCCTGCTCCGGATAGACGACGAAGCATTGCTGCTCCTCGGCCACCGCGTTCATCTGCGTGCCGGCGGCGAAATCATCCGGATCCTGGGTACAGCCGTGCAGCATCACCAGCAGCGGCATGGCCTGGCCGTGATAGCCGCTGGGGATGTACAGCTTGTAGTTGCGGGTGCCGGCGTGGTTGCGATAGACACCGCTGATGAATTGCGCGTTCGGCGGCAGGTCCGGCGCGGCCGGCGTGCCCACCGAGCTGCGATCGAGACTGGAAAAATCGAAACCGGGCATCTCGAAATTTTTCAGGTCGAAATTTTTCAGCTCGAAATTCTTCAGGTTCGATTGCAGGTTGGCGGCCATATTCGCCTGCAGCTCGGGCGTGATGCCCATGCGCGCCATCAGGTCCTGCGCCATCTGCGCGGGGTTGCCACTGAGACCGCCATTGAGATCGCCGCCGAAGTCGAAGCCCGGCGCTGCGTCGGGCGCCGGCTCGGCGTGTGCCTTGGCTTGCGGCGCGTCGCTGTCCATCGCGCGGCGGGCCGGGGCCGCGTTTGGCGCCGCTGCTGGCGGCGGATTGATGTCGCGCATGGTCGGCGCGGCCGTCGTGGCCGATGCCGCCGGAGCGGGCGTTGGCGCCGTCGCACGCGGCGGGTGCATGCCGCTCAGCGCGCGCTGGATGGCGGCCGTCGCGGCCGTCGGGCCCTTGCCGAGCAGGTCGCGCATCTGGTCGAACAACAGGTGATTGAGTTTCATGGACATCCTTCGTGGGTGCTGCGCATGCGAGGATGACCACCCATGCGCTCAGTTAATGTATTCGCCCGGCGAGGGCGGCTTTGACGACGGCGCTAGCGTGCAGCGCGCCGAGTACGAAAATCGATTCGATCGTCGCCAGCGCCAGCTCCACCGAGACGTCGCTGGCGATGCTGGCCAATCCCAGCACCTGGATTTGCAGGCGCTGGCCGGCCGCCTGCATCGCCTCCAGGTCGGCACGCGAGTAATGCTGCATGCCCAGCACCAGGCTTTTGCGCGCCACCGTTTGCTTGACGACGTCGGCGTGCGAGTTCAGCTGGTTGCGGATGGCGGTCCGTATCAGGTCGGTGCGGTTGGAATAAAACCCTTCCTGCACCAGCAAATCGATCTGTCCCAAGTCGATCGGTCCCAGATTGATCGTGATTTTTTCCGATTCGCTGGTTTTTAATTTCAGTTCTTGCTTGGCCATATGTCTCCGTCAGGCTCTGTATGGCATCTATTCGCCATCTATATGGATGGTATTATGCGCTTTGCGAGCGGAAAGTCAAGCGCGACGGGGCGCCGAGCGTACGCTGGCACACGCACGCGACGAGCTTATCGCGCGGATCTGACGCGGTCCTGACCGGCGCCGTCCCTCCCGGGCCGCCGATACACGGCATAATGGGCGCATTATCCGCACCGCGAGCACGCATCCCTAGCATGGCCATGAATATCGAACCGTCGTCCACCGCCCCCGAACTGGCCACGCCCGTGCCGTCGCCCTGCGTCAGCCTGTGCAAGATGGACGCCGAACGCCGCTATTGCATGGGCTGCATGCGCACCATCGCCGAGATCATCGCCTGGTCCAAGTCCGACGACGACTACAAGCGCGGCGTCTGGGCCGAGCTGCGCCTGCGCGAACAGACCATCGATTTCGATTAAGTCATGAACGGCCTGCCCGCCACCATGCAAGTGTTCGAGCGCGGCTGGCTGTCGTCGAACAATCTGCTGTTGCTGGGCCGGGAGGAGACCGTGCTGATCGACAGCGGCTATCTGACCCACGCGCCGCAGACGCTGGCGCTGGTGGAGCACGCGCTGGCCGGGCGGCCGCTGGACCGCCTGCTCAACACCCACCTGCATTCCGACCACTGCGGCGGCAACGCGGCCTTGCAGGCGCGCTACGGTTGCCACACGGCCATCCCGGCGGCCGAGGCGGCCAAGGTGCGCGACTGGGACGTGGCCGCCCTCAGCTTCGAGGCCACCGGCCAGCAGTGCGCGCGCTTCGGCTTCGACGCCACCGTCGCGCCCGGCGACGTGCTGGCGCTGGCCGGCATGGAATGGCGGGCGCTGGGCGCGCCCGGCCACGACCCGCACTCGTTGATTTTTTACTGCCCGCGGGAGCGCGTGCTGGTCTCGGCCGACGCGCTGTGGGAAAACGGCTTCGGCGTCATCTTCCCCGAGCTCGACGGCGTATCCGGTTTCGCCGAGGCGCGCGCCACGCTGGACCTGATCGCCACGCTCGACGTGCGGCTGGTGATCCCCGGCCACGGCGCGCCGTTCACCGACGTGGCCGCCGCGCTGCTGCGGGCCCGGCGCCGCCTCGACTACCTGAGCGCCGACCCGGTGCGCAACGCGCAGAACGCGGTCAAGGTGCTGCTCAAGTTCCTGCTGCTGGAGCGCCAGCGCATCGCGCTGGCCGAGGTTCCGGCGCTGCTGCTGTCGCTGCCGCTGTTCGAGCGCACCAACGCGCGTTTGCTGCGCCAGCCGCCGCTGCGACTGGCGCAGTGGACCGTCAGCCAGCTGCTGCGGTCGACGGCGGCCCGCATCGACGGCGACGACCTGGTCAATGGTTGAAGGGCGGGGTGCTTGAATACTTGAGCACTCAAGCAAACTAGAGCGGGGCGACTAAGTTTCCGACGATTTCGCACGACCGTACTATTTTCACCTTATAATCGATCGATCGTCATTCCCCTCCACCTCACGTCAGCGAGTTCGATATGGCCCTGCCAGCAGCGTTGCAAAATCTCACACTACCCGTCATCGCCTCGCCCCTGTTCATCGCCAGCGGCCCGGCGCTGGTGGCGGCCCAGTGCAAGGCCGGCATCGTCGGCGCCTTCCCGGCGCTCAACGCGCGCCCGGCGGCCATGCTCGACACCTGGCTCACCGAGCTGCAGGCGGAACTGGCCGATTATCAGCTCGCCCATCCGGGCCAGCGCGTCGGCCCCATCGCCGTCAACCAGATCGTCCACCAGTCCAATGACCGCCTCGCGCACGACGTCGACGTCTGCGTCCGGCACCGCGTGCCCATCATCATCTCCTCGCTGCGCGCGCCGCCGAAAGAGATGCTCGACGCCATACACGGCTACGGCGGCATCGTGCTGCACGATGTGATCTCGATCCGCCACGCCGAAAAGGCGCTGGAGGCGGGCGTCGACGGCCTGATCCTGGTGGCCAGCGGCGCCGGCGGCCATGCCGGCACCCTGTCGCCGTTCGCGCTGGTGGGCGAAGTGCGCAAATTCTTCAGCGGCCCGGTGGCGCTGTCGGGCGCCATCGCCACCGGCGACGCCGTGCTCGCCGCCCAGGCCATGGGCGCCGACTTCGCCTACATCGGCTCGCGCTGGCTGGCGACGCGCGAATCGAACGTCAGCGACGGCTACCGCGACGCCATCGTCGCCTCGGCCGCGGCCGACATCGTCTACTCGAATTTGTTCACCGGCGTGCACGGCAACTACCTGAAACCCTCGATCATCGCCGCCGGCCTCGACCCGGACGCCCTGCCGCAGGCCGACAAGAGCGCCATGAATTTCGGCTCGGCCAGCGCCAAGGCCTGGCGCGACATCTGGGGCGCCGGCCAGGGCGTCGGCCTGATGGACGACATCCCGACCACGGCCGAGATGGTGGCGCGCCTGAAACGCGAATACGACGCCGCCCGCGCCCGCCTGAGCTTGTAAGCGGGCGCCGCGCCGCTATCTTGCCGAGCCCCCGATGCGTCGGACGGGCACGTCAAAAGTCGTGGGCTTGATGCAGGTTAGTGCTGCCCTTATGCCAGCCGGCGCTGACGCTGCTTGCTCTGCCAAACGTCATAAATATTCTGCATCGCCAGCCAGCTTTCGGTCGAGCGGCCCAGTGTCTGCGACAGGCGTTGCGCCATCGCCGGACTGATGCCGCCCGTACCATTTAATATCCGTCCCAAGGTGGAGGGTGCGACTCCCAGCCTGGCCGCGCAGGCGCGGCCGCTGACGCCGTTCGGCGCGAGATAGACTTGCCTGATAAATTCCCCGGGATGCAGTGGGTTAAACATATCCATTTTCATGTCTGCTTGTATGCCCGCCAGACTGCCGAATTCAAAGAACCGTCGCAGACCTTTGTGCCGGAAAGATGTAATCATCATAGCGCCTGGATTTTGAGGTAACAAGCTTGACAGCTGCAGGCCATTACAACATCCGGGCGTCCGCCGCCGGTAGCGCCAAGTCAAGGGTTCGGCCGGGCCGCAATAATGCAATCGCCCAGCAGCGCCCCGGGCAATCGCGGTATCATAGGCCCCATCCACGGGGCGATGCCGTCGCTCCCCGCAAAACCGTATAAACGATTTACACAACGCCCATGCCCACTCCCGAAAAAATCGCCATCGCCGCGCGGCTCACCGAACTGCGCCTGGCGCTGCGCCGCCACCAGATCGACGCGCTGCTGGTGCCGTCGTCCGATCCGCACCTGTCCGAATACCTGCCGGCGCACTGGCAGGGCCGCGAGTGGCTGTCCGGCTTCACCGGCTCGGTCGGCACCTTCATCGTCACCGCCGATTTCGCCGGCGTCTGGACCGACGCCCGCTACTGGACCCAGGCCGAGGCCGAGCTCAAAGACACCGCCATCCGTCTGATGAAAATCCCGTCCGGCGCCAGCGTCATTTACATCGACTGGCTGGCCGCCCACGTCAAGGCCGGCCAGACCGTGGCCGTCGACGGCGCCGTGCTCGGGGTGGCGACGGCGCGGCTGCTGGCGCAGGCGCTGGAGGCGCTGGAGGCGCAGGGAGCGGCGCTGCGCACCGACGTCGATGTGCTGGCCGAAGTGTGGACCACGCGGCCCGCGTTGCCGACCGCGCCGGTGGTCGAGCACCTGCCGCCGCACGCGTCGAAAAGCCGCATCGGCAAGTTGGCCGACCTGCGCACGGCGATGGCGCAGCTGGGCGCGGCGCGCCATTTCATCTCGACGCTCGACGACATCGCCTACCTGTTCAACCTGCGTGGCGCCGACGTCCAGTACAACCCGGTGTTCTTGGCGCACGCGCTGATCGAGCCTGGCCGCGCCACGCTGTTCGTCGCCGACGGCAAAATCGCGCCGGCGCTGCGCGCGCTGCTGGCCGAAGACGGCGTCGACGTGCTGCCCTACGCGGCCGCCGGCGCCGCGCTGGCCGCGCTGCCGGCCGACGGCGCGCTGCTGGTCGACCCGCGCCGCGTCACCCACGGCACGCTGCTATCGGTGCCGGCCAGGGTGCGCGTGATCGAGGCGATCAACCCGACCACCTACGCCAAATCGAAAAAGAGCGAACCCGATGCGGCCCACGTGCGCGAGACCATGGAGCAGGACGGCGCCGCGCTGTGCGAATTCTTCGCGTGGCTGGAACAGACGCTGGCCGACCCGCGCCGCGCGCCGCTGACGGAACTCGACATCGACACGCGGATCACGGCGGCCCGCGCGCGCCGTCCGCATTTCGTCAGCCCGAGCTTCGCCACCATCGCCGGCTTCAACGCCAACGGCGCCATCATGCACTACCGCGCCAGCGCCGCCTCGCACGCGGTGATCGAAGGCGACGGCTTGCTGCTGATCGATTCGGGCGGCCAGTATTTGGGCGGCACCACCGACATCACGCGCGTGGTGCCGGTCGGCGTCGTGTCGGACGCGCAGAGGCGCGACTTCACGCTGGTGCTCAAGGGCGTCATCGCGCTGTCGTCGGCGCGTTTCCCGCGCGGCACCCGCTCGCCGATGCTCGACGCGCTGGCGCGCGCGCCGCTGTGGGCCGAAAGCCTGGACTACGGCCACGGCACCGGCCACGGCGTCGGCTACTTCCTGAACGTGCACGAAGGCCCGCAGTCGATTTCGCAATCGGCCATGCCGGAGCCGCACACGGCGATGGAGGCCGGCATGATTACGTCGATCGAGCCTGGCCTGTACCGCAGCGGCCAGTGGGGCATACGGATAGAAAACCTGGTGCTCAACCGCGCCGCCGAGGGCGGCGAATTCGGCCAGTTCCTGTGCTTCGAAACGCTGACCCTGTGCCCGATCGACACCCGCTGCATCGCGCCGGCGCTGCTGCGCGACGACGAGCGCCGCTGGCTCAACGACTATCACGCGACGGTGCGCGCGCGCCTGCAGCCGCACCTGGCCGGCGCCGCGCTGGCCTGGCTGCACAGCCGCACGGAGGCGCTGTGAGCGCGCGCTCGACCCGCGCCGCGTCGGCGGTCGAACGGCTCAAGCGGCGCGCCGACAATCCGCGCTACTCGATGTCGATCACCGGCAGCGGCCACTTCTTCCTCAGCGAAGCGCCGGGCCAGCCGCCGTTGTGCGCGCCGCTGGAGCTGGACGATTTCGTCGCCTTCGTCAACGCGCTGGGACCGCAGACGCCGCGCCGCGTCAGCAAGCTCGATGTCGCGTTTGAAAAGCAGCTCGCCAAAAAAACGCCCTAGTTCGCCGGCCGCCGTTCACCGTCCACCGTTCACCGCACACTGAAAGCACACCGCATCGATGGCTACCCTGACCTCCTACTGGTCCCCCGGCGAGCTGGCCACCAACGGCATCATCCTCCTCAATTTGCTGGGCGCCCTGGTGCTCGGGCTGTTGGTCGGCTATGAACGCTCCTACCACGGCCGCGCCGCCGGCATGCGCACCTATGGCCTGGTGTGCATGGCCTCGTGCGCGCTGACGGTGATCGGCGGCTATCCGGAATTCTGGTTCGGCGGCCAGGTCACGCAGCACCTCGGCGGCCTGGCCGCCGCCACCGATCCGACCCGCATCGTGCAAGGCATCGTCACCGGCATCGGCTTCCTCGGCGCCGGCGTCATCATGCGCGAGGGCTTCAACATCAGCGGCCTGACGACGGCCGCGTCGATCTGGGCCTCGTCGGTGATCGGCGTGATGGTCGGCCTGGGATTTTATCTGTCGGCCATGGGCCTGGCCTTTTTGTGCGCGATGTCGATGATCTTCTTGTACAAGCTCGAAGCGTGGCTGCCGTCGCGCCACGCGGTGGCGATCACGATGCGCTTCCGCCAGGGTTATATGCCGCAGGAGGCGGCGCTGCGCAAGATGGCGCTGATGCGCGGCTACGACATCGCCGGCGGCTCGCTGATGATAGGCAGCGACGGCGGCAAGCAGGAGTGGCGCTTCGTCGCCATCGCGCTGAGCAAGCGTAGCGGCTCGTCGCTGTCGCAGGTGTCGGCCGAGCTGGCGCAGTTCGACGGCATCGACGGTTACACGCTGACCCATGCGCGCAACTGACGCCGACGTCATGCCGGAGGACGCGCAGGCGGTGCTCGATTTCTGGTTTCTGCCGGCCGGCGACGAGGGCCACGGCGGCGCGCGGCGCGAGTGGTTCCGCAAGGACGCGCAATTCGATGCGCAGATCCGCGCGCGTTTTGAAGGCATGATCGAAGATGGCCTGGCCGGCCGGTTGCAGGCCTGGGCCGATGCCGGCGCCGGGGCCGCGCTGGCGCACATCGTGCTGCTCGACCAGTTCACCCGCAACGCCTGGCGCGGCACGCCGCGCGCCTACGCCGGCGATGCGCTGGCGCTGGGCACGGCGCGCCGGCTGGTCGACTCGGGCGCCGACCTGACGCTGGCGCCGCAGCAGCGCGCCTTTGTCTATATGCCGTTCGAGCACGCCGAGGACGGCGCCACGCAGCGGCTATCGGTGGCCCTGTTCACGCGGCTGGTGGCGGACGCGCCGGACCTGGGCAACCTGGCCGGCGCGCTCGATTTCGCGCGGCGCCACGGCGTCATCATCGAACGCTTCGGCCGTTTCCCGCACCGCAATGCCATCCTCGGCCGCGTGTCGACGCCGGAGGAACTGGCGTTCTTGCGGCAAGCGGGATCGGGTTTCTGATGCGGACCCTGAACCTCATCGGCGCCGGCCATGTCGGCCGCGTGTTCGGCCGCCTGTTCGCGGACCAGGCCGGCGCCGGCCTGCTGGTGCAGGACGTGCTGACGCGGTCGCCGGCGTCGGCCGCGCAGGCCGCGCACTTCATCAACGCCGGCGCGCCCACGTCCACATCGGCCCGGACCGCGGCGCCATGCCGCGCCGTCGACGGCTACGCGCGGCTGCGGCATGCCGACCTCTATCTGCTGGCCGTCGGCGACGATCAGATCGCGCCGGCCTGCGCCGCGCTGGCGCAAGCCGTGCCGCTGGCCGGCGCCATCGTCTTCCATTGCAGCGGCGCGCTGCCGGCGGCGCAGCTGCAAGCGGCCGTCGCGGCCGGCGCGCTGGTGGCCAGCGTCCATCCCATCCGCAGCTTCGCCGATCCGGCGGCGGTGGCGGCGCGGTTCGACGGCACTTTTTG
>NZ_JANXMI010000200.1 GCF_025354735.1 Rugamonas sp. | reverse complement strand
GCCGCACCGCCACCAGCGGCGCCGCCGGCGCCTGCGCGCCCAGCCACGGCGTGGCCGGCACCAGCGCCGCCGTCTGGTACACCTGCGCCCGCAGCAAATCGTCGATGCCCTTGCGATTATCCATCAGCGCCGCCATGCTGAAATGGACATGGCCGTCGGCCCCGCGCCGGGTCCGCGTGACGCCGATCTGCTTGACGATTTCCTCCGGCGCGAACGGCTTTGCGGTGTTGTCGATGCGGCTGGTGAACAGTCCCGGCCACACGTGCCGGCCCTGCGTGTTCTGCGCCAGCCAGTAGTCGAGCAGCACGTCGAACGCTTGCGGCGCCTGCGCCACCGGCCAGTACAGCTGCGGCGACAGATAATCGAGCCAGCCCTTGGCCAGCCAGGTCTCGGCGTCGGCATACAATTTATCGTACTGGCTGAAGCCGACGATGCCGGGCGGGCGCCGGTCCGGCCGGCCGATGCCGAAGGGGCTGATGCCGAAGCGCACCCACGACTTTTCGCGGTGGATGCCCAGATACAGCGCCTCGATCAACGTGTTGACGTTCTGCCGCCGCCAGCTGGCGCGGTCGAGCTGGCCGCCGCCCAGCAGATAGCGCTGCCACGACGGTTCGTCGGGAAACGCCAGCTCGGCCCGGGGGGCGCCGCCCGTGTCGAGCGCGACGCTCTCGGCGCCGACCGCGTCGATCGGATAGGGATAGAAATAATCGTCGATGTGGACGCCGTCGACGTCGTAGCGCCGCACCACGTCGAGCACCACGTCCAGCGTGTGCTGGGAGGCGCCGTCCGCGCCCGGATCGATCCACAGGTATTTGCCGTAGGGCTTGACCATCTCCGGCTTGGTGTACGACACGTGCTCGCGCGCCAGCGGCGAGCGCGCCGTCGACGCGTGGCCGGCGCGGTAGGGATTGAACCACGCGTGCAGTTCCAGCCCGCGCGCGTGGGCCTGCTCGATCCAGAATTGCAGCGGGTCGTACAGCGGATGGGGCGCGCGGCCCTGCTGGCCGGTCAGGTATTCGGACCACGGCTCGAGTTCGGACGGGTAGATCGCGTCGGCGCTGGGCCGCACTTGCAGCACGATGGCGTTCAGGTTCAGCGAGCGGGCCCGCTCCAGGATGACGATGGCCTCGGCCTGCTGCTTTTCCACGCTCAGGTTGCTGCGGCTGGGCCAGTCGATATTCGACACCGTCGACACCCACACGGCGCGGAATTCGCGCGGCGCCGGCGGCGGCTGGTTGGGATCGGACGACGGCGGCACGCCGGGCGGCAGGGACAGCACCGGCGCCAGCGGCGCGCTGCCGCAGGCGCTCAACAGGGCGGCCAGGCCGCCGGCGGCACAGGCAGCCAAAGTCTGCCGCTTCTTCGCGTTAAAAACCAAAACCATTCCCCGATATAGTTGAAGCGCTCGCTTGCGATGGCGGTATTGTAATGCGCCTAGCCGGATTTTCGCCCGAATCCGGGTGCGATGCGGACCCGGGCCGCCATCGCGAACGCCGGCAGCGTGGCGACGCAGACCCAGATGAAGAAGTGCTGATAGCCGAGCCGCTGCTCGATCCAACCGCTGGCCATGCCCGGCACCATCATGCCGAGCGCCATGAAGCCGGTGCAGATGGCGTAGTGCGCCGTTTTGTGGGCGCCGTCGGCCACCATCATCATGTAGAGCAGATAGGCGGCGAAACCGAAGCCGTAGCCGAATTGTTCGAGCGCCATGCAGGCCGCGATCAGCGTGAAATCGTGCGGCAGCGCCGTGGCCAGATAGACGAACACCAGGTCCGGCAGGTGCACCGCGCACACCATCGGCCACAAGCAGCGTCGCAGGCCGTAGCGCGCGATGGCCAGTCCGCCCAGCAGGCCGCCCAGCGTCAGCGCGATGACGCCGACGCTGCCGTAGACCAGGCCGACGTCGGCCGTGCTCAGGCCCAGGCCGCTCCTGGCCGGCGGATCGAGCAGGAAGGGAATCGCCAGCTTCAGCAGCTGCGCCTCGCCGAGGCGGAACAGCAGCAAAAAGCCGAGGATGGCGAGGATGTCTTTTTTCCGGAAAAAGGCGATGAAGGTGGCGAGGAATTCGCGCCGCAGGGCGGCGTGGCCGGGGTGGCCGGCATCGACGCCGCCGTCGCCGTCCGGGCGTGGCAGCATCACGCGGTGGTACGAGAACAGCGCCACGAACAGCGCCGCCAATATCGAGAACACGGTGGCCCACGCCATGCGCACATCGCCGCCGTGCTCGCTCAACTTGCCGGCCAGGTAGACCAGTCCGCCCTGGCCGGCGATCATCGCCAGCCGATAAAACGTCGAGCGCACGCCGACGTAGGCCGCCTGCGCGTGGTGCGGCAAGGCCAGCATGTAAAAACCGTCGGCCGCGATGTCGTGGGTGGCCGAGCTGAAGGCCATCAGCCAGAAAATGGCCAGGCTGAGCTGGAAAAACTGCGGCAGGCGCGCCGTCAGCGCGACCAGCGCCAGCGCGGCGCCCAGCACCAGTTGCAGCACGACGATCCAGTGCCGCTTGCTGCGCAGCAGGTCCACCAGCGGCGACCACAGCGGCTTTATCACCCACGGCAGATACAGCCAGCCGGTGTAGAGCGCGATATCGGTATTGGAAATGCCGAGGTTCTTGTACATCACCACCGACAGCGTCATCACCACCACGTAGGGCAGGCCCTGGCCGAAATACAGCGTCGGCACCCAGGCCCACGGCTTACGGTTGCTGCGGTTGCTACGGTTGCGCTCCATACATCCTTAAATTTAATCGGCCGCCAGCGCCGCGCGCACGCTGCCGTCGGCGCCCGCCAGCAGGGCCGCCGCCTGCATCACCGTCTGCCGCCGCAGCAGCGCGACGATGGCGACCTTGACGTGGAAATCGCACTGGCCCAGCACGCGCCGCGCTTCGGCCTCGTCGGCGCCGGTGGCGTGCATGGTCAGGTGGACGGCGCGCAGCAGCAGCTTGGCGTTGGTCGGCTTGAGGTCGACCATCAGGTTGCCGTAGACTTTGTTGAGCTTGACCATCAGCGCGCTCGATATCGTATTCAGCGCGATCTTCTGCGACGTGCCCGCCTTCAGGCGCGTGCTGCCGGAAATGACTTCGGCGCCGGTCGCCAGCGTGATGCCGCAGTCCGCCTCCAGCGCCAGCGGCGCGTCGGCGTTGTTGGCGATGCCGATGGTGAGCGCGCCGCTGTAGCGCGCCGCCCGCAAGGCGCCCAGCACATACGGCGTGGCGCCGGACGCGGCCAGCAGCAGCACCACGTCCTCGCTGCCCAGATGCAGCGCGCGCACGTCGGCCGCGCCCAGTTCGCGGTCGTCCTCGGCGCCCTCGACGGCGACGAACATGGCGCCGACGCCGCCGGCCAGCACGGCCAGCGCGCGTTCCTGCGGCCACGAGAAGGTCGGATGGAGTTCCACGCTGTCGAGCACGCCGAGCCGGCCCGAGGTGCCGGCGCCGACATACACCAGCCGTCCGCCGGCCTTGATGCGCGGCCAGGCCGCGTCGACGGCGGCGGCGATGGCGGGCGCGGCGTCGCGCACCGCCCGCACCGCCTCGAACTGGCCGTCGATCAGCGCGCCGACCAGCTGCGGCATCGGATATAGGTCCAGATCGGTGTGCTCGGTGCTGGGGGTTTCGGTGTTCGGCATCGCCATCCTGGCCTCGCGTGTAGGGGAAACGGTGTGCGGGCCGGCCTGGATACGGCCGGGGCGCCTAGGCGGCGCGCCGCATCTCGGCGACGAAATCGTAGTGGTCGCTGCAACAGTAGGAATGCGTCAACTCCATCGCCTCGCCCGATTCCAGATAGGCGATGCGGGTGATGAACAGCACGGCCTGGCCGGCCGGCACGTTGAGCTTGGCGGCCAGCTCGGCCGACGCGTTCATCGCGCGGATGTGCTGCAAGGCCCGGGCCGGCGCCTTGCCTATGCTTTCCAGATACTGGTAGAGCGAGGCGCCGATGGCGTCCGGATTGCTCAGCACGCTCTGCGGCAGCACGCTGACCTCGTAGGCCATGACGACATCGTCGGCCAGGCGCAGCCGCTCGAGCCGCGCCACGCGGGTGTTGGGCGACAGGCCCAGCGACAGCTGTTCCTCGGCGCTGGCGGTGACGATGGCGCGCTTGAGCCAGCGCGAGCCCGGCTGGTGGCCGCGCTGCTGCAACTGCTCGGAAAAGCTGGTCAGGTTCGACAGCGGCTGCTCGATGCGCGGCGCGATGTAATTGCCGGAACCGCGGCGGCGCACCACCATGCCCTGCTCGACGAGCTGGTCGATGGCCTTGCGGGCCGTCACGCGCGACACGCTCAGCAGCTCCGACAGCGCCCGCTCCGACGGCAGCGCCTGGTCCACATGATAGCGGCCATTGCGGACATCATCGCTCAACTTGCGGGCAATCTGCATGTATAAGGGCGAATTATCGCTCGCGTCGGCCTTGAATTCAAAACTGGTCTGGCTCATTCAATTCTCCTGTCGCCTCTAGTGTAGAGCGATATGGAATGCGCGTCCATTTTGGCAACATTGAAAGTGCTGCGCACGCGGCCGCAGCCGTCCTGCTACAGCGCCATTGTCCAGCACAAATGGCAAATCTTCATAGTGACATTCAGTTGTTTTTTCCATTTACTTTTATGATAATATTATTTTAGCTTTAATCTCATTTTATTTTTTTGCGATACCTTTTTTTAAGGTCGGTATAAATGAATAAGTTACATACGATTACACCATTTCGTCAAATTGTTTAGTTCCGTGCGATCATATCCCTCGTCGTAGCTGGCCTTTATTTCGGGCCAAGGCTATGCTGGACGAGTTGATCGCTGATTTATCGCGGTCAGCCAGCCCCCTCAACCGGCAACCAGAGCGATTATCGTCATGAGCA
>NZ_JANXMI010000131.1 GCF_025354735.1 Rugamonas sp. | reverse complement strand
TGGCCGCGTGCGTTCTTTGAAATGACCGGTTGAAAATTTGTGTCCATAATCAGAATTTGTGGGCACAAATGCTGTGCCAAAATTCGATCATGGAGGACGCTGGTCATGCAGTCCAGACGGCGCTGGGAAGACGCTTACGTTCAGTCCAGCATAGCGTGCCAGGTCGGCGCGCGTTTGAGGTGCGTCAATCGTGGCCGGCCCGCGACGGCGGCGCGGCGATCGGGACGGCGGACGAAAAAAAGGCAGCCGAGGCTGCCTTTTCGCTGTGACGGTCGGGTCGCGGCCGCCGCAGGGGGGTGTCAGTTGCGGTGACGCAGCTTGGCGATCGCCGCCAGCTGGCCGATGGCGCTGGCCAGTTCGGCTTGCGCCTTGGCGTAGTCCATGCCCGAGCTGTTGTTCTGCAACGCTTCTTCGGCGCGTTTCTTGGCCGCGACCGCTTTGGCCTCGTCCAGATCCTTGCCGCGGATCGCGGTGTCGGCGAGCACCGTCACGACGTTCGGCTGCACTTCCAGCAGGCCGCCGGCGACGAAGACGAACTCTTCTTCAGCCTGGCCCGGCACCTGGATGCGCACCGCGCCCGGCCGGATGCGGGTAATCAGGGGCGTGTGCTTGGGATAGATCCCCAGCTCGCCCTGCTCGCCCGGCAACGCGACGAACTCGGCTTCGCCAGAGTAGATCAACTCCTCGGCGGAAACGACGTCTACGTGTATTGTATTTGCCATGTGTGTCCTATCGGGTGCAACGGTCGCGCCGCGCCGCGCAAGCGGGCGGCGCGACCGGTTCTCTCAACGATTAGTTGAGTTTCTTGGCTTTTTCGATTGCTTCGTCGATCGTGCCGACCATGTAGAACGCTTGTTCCGGCAGGTGGTCGAGTTCGCCCGACGCGATCATCTTGAAGCCCTTGATCGTGTCTTTCAGCGCGACGTATTTGCCCGGCGCGCCGGTGAACACTTCGGCCACGTGGAAGGGCTGCGACAGGAAACGCTGCATCTTACGTGCGCGCGAGACCAGCAGTTTGTCTTCCGGCGCCAGTTCGTCCATGCCCAGAATCGCGATAATGTCGCGCAATTCCTTGTAGCGTTGCAAGGTCATCTGCACGGCGCGCGCGGTGTCGTAGTGTTCCTGACCGACGACGAGCGGGTCGAGCTGGCGCGAGGTCGAATCGAGCGGATCGACGGCCGGGTAGATACCGAGCGAGGCGATGTCACGCGACAGGGCGACGGTCGAATCGAGGTGGCCGAAGGTGGTGGCCGGCGATGGATCGGTGTAATCATCGGCGGGCACGTAGACGGCCTGGATCGAGGTGATCGAACCGGTCTTGGTCGAGGTGATGCGCTCTTGCAAGCGACCCATTTCCTCGGCCAGCGTCGGCTGGTAACCCACGGCCGACGGCATACGGCCCAGCAATGCCGACACTTCGGTGCCGGCCAGCGTGAAGCGGTAGATATTGTCGACGAAGAACAGCACGTCCTTGCCTTCATCGCGGAACGATTCGGCCATGGTCAGGCCGGTCAGCGCCACGCGCAGACGGTTGCCCGGCGGTTCATTCATCTGGCCGTAGACCATCGCGACCTTGGAGTTTTCCGGATTTTCCAGATCGACCACTTTGGCGTCGGCCATCTCGTGGTAGAAGTCGTTGCCTTCGCGGGTACGCTCACCGACGCCGGCGAACACGGACACGCCCGAGTGCGCCTTGGCGATGTTGTTAATCAATTCCATCATGTTGACGGTCTTGCCGACGCCGGCGCCGCCGAACAGGCCGACCTTGCCGCCCTTGGCGAACGGGCACACCAGGTCGATCACCTTGATGCCGGTTTCCAGCAGTTCCTGCGATGGCGACAGCTCATCGTAGGCCGGTGGCGCGCGGTGGATGGAGGCCATCTGTTCGTGCGAGACCGGACCGCATTCGTCGATCGGGTTGCCCAGCACGTCCATGATGCGGCCCAGGGTGGCCTTGCCGACCGGAACCATGATCGGTTTGCCGGTGTTCTGGATCATCATGCCGCGGCGCAAGCCGTCGGACGAGCCCAGGGCGATGGTACGGACCACGCCGTCGCCCAGCTGTTGTTGGACTTCCAGGGTCAGCTCGGAGCCGGCCATTTTCAAGGCATCGAATACCTTGGGCATCGCATTGCGGGGAAACTCAACGTCCACCACAGCGCCGATACACTGAACGATTTTGCCATCAGCCATGTTCGTTCCTTCTATATAGTTTAATTCGTTTAAACCGCAGCCGCACCGGCGACGATTTCGGAAAGTTCTTTGGTAATCGCGGCTTGACGAGTCTTGTTGTATATCAGCTTCAATTCGCCGATCACGCTGCCAGCGTTGTCGCTGGCCGACTTCATCGCCACCATGCGCGCCGATTGCTCGGACGCCAGGTTTTCCGCCACCGCCTGGTACACCAGCGCTTCCACATAGCGCTCGAGCAGTTCATCGATCACGGTCGCGGCATCGGGCTCGTAGATGTAATCCCAGTTGTGATTACCGGCGTCCGCCTGCTTCTTGGCCGCTGGCAAGGGCAACAACTGCTCCACCACCGGCTCCTGCTTCATCGTGTTGATAAACTTGGTGTAGCACAGGTAGACCGCGTCGACTTCGCCGTTCTGGAATTGCTCGAGCATGACCTTGACCGGTCCGATCAGCTTTTCCAGGTGGGGCGTATCGCCGATGTGCGTGACGTGCGCGACGACGCGCACGCCGACCCGATTCAAAAACCCCAAACCCTTGTTGCCGATCGCAACGGCGGCGATCTGGTTGCCGGCCGCTTCCAGCGCCCGGCTCTTGGCCGTCACCATGCGCAAGATGTTGGTGTTCATGCCGCCGCACAGACCCTTGTCGGTCGTGACGACGATGAAACCAGCAGCCTTGGCCTTGGTGCCTTGCTCGTCGACCAGGAAGGGATGCGAATATTCCGGGTTGGCGTTCGCCAGGTTGGCGGCGATGTTGCGTATCTTTTCACTGTAGGGACGGGCGGCGCGCATGCGGTCCTGCGCTTTGCGCATTTTCGATGCGGCGACCATTTCCATCGCCTTGGTGATCTTCTTCGTATTTTCTACGCTCTTGATCTTGCCACGTATCTCTTTGCCTGATGCCATGAGTCCTTACTCCTTCTGCGCCGCGGCGGCCCGGGTTTCAAGCCCGGGCCGCCGTGCAATTAAAATGCGCCGGATTTCTTGAAGTCGGCAATGGCGGCCGACAGCGTAGCTTCGCCGTCTTTGTCCAGTTGCTTGGTCGATTCAATCTTTTCCAGCAGCGCAGCTTGCTTGGTCTTCAGGTAGGCGTGCAGGCCGGCTTCGAACGGCAACACCTTCTTGACGGCGACGTCGTCCAGGAAACCCTTGTTGACGGCGAACAGCGAGGACGCCATCAGCGAGATCGACAGCGGCGAGTACTGGGCCTGCTTGAGCAATTCGGTGACGCGGGCGCCACGGTCGAGCTGCTTGCGGGTCGATTCGTCCAGGTCGGACGCGAACTGCGCGAACGCGGCCAGTTCACGGTACTGGGCCAGATCGGTACGGATACCGCCCGACAGGTTTTTGATGACCTTGGTCTGGGCGGCGCCACCGACGCGCGACACCGAGATACCGGCGTTGATCGCGGGACGAACACCCGAGTTGAACAGCGACGTTTCCAGGAAGATCTGGCCGTCGGTGATCGAAATCACGTTGGTCGGCACGAAGGCCGACACGTCGCCCGCCTGGGTTTCGATGATAGGCAGGGCGGTCAGCGAACCGGTCTTGCCTTTGACGGCGCCGTTGGTGAACTTCTCGACGTAGTCGGCGTTCACGCGGGCTGCGCGTTCGAGCAGACGGGAGTGGAGGTAGAACACGTCGCCAGGGTAGGCTTCGCGGCCCGGCGGACGGCGCAGCAGCAGCGAAATCTGGCGGTAGGCGACGGCTTGCTTGGACAGGTCATCGTAGACGATCAGTGCGTCCTCGCCACGGTCGCGGAAATACTCGCCCATGGTGCAGCCCGAGTAGGCCGAGATGTACTGCATGGCGGCCGATTCGGCGGCCGAGGCGGCGACGACGATGGTGTATTCCAGCGCGCCGTGCTGTTCCAGCGAGCGCACGATGTTCTTGATGGTCGACGCTTTTTGGCCGATGGCGACGTAGATACACGTCATGCCCTGGCCCTTCTGGTTGATGATGGCGTCGACGGCGACGGCCGACTTGCCGGTCTGGCGGTCGCCGATGATCAGTTCGCGTTGACCGCGGCCGATCGGCACCATGGCGTCGATCGACTTGAGGCCGGTCTGCATCGGCTGCGACACGGATTCGCGGGCGATCACGCCCGGGGCGATCTTTTCGATCGGCGAGGTCATCTTGGCGTTGACCGGACCCTTGCCGTCGATAGGCTGGCCCAGCGCATTGACGACGCGGCCTTTCAGCTCGGGACCGACCGGCACTTCCAGGATGCGGCCGGTGCAGGTGACGGTGTCGCCTTCGGAGATGTGCTCGTAGGCGCCGAGGATGACGGCGCCGACGGAGTCGCGCTCCAGGTTCATGGCCAGACCGAAGGTGTTGCCTGGGAATTCCAGCATTTCGCCCTGCATCACGTCCGACAGGCCGTGGATGCGGACGATACCATCGGCGACGGAGATGACCGTGCCCTGGTTGCGTACTTCAGCGCCGCCATCAAGGCCTTCGATACGGCTCTTGATCAGCTCGCTGATTTCAGATGGGTTGAGTTGCATACTAACTCCTAAAGTGTGGTTCTCTCAGCTTGCGCGAGGGGAGGAATCTGTTCGGGTGCTCGGCGATTCGATCAAGCGACCAGCGCTGCGCGCATTTGCTGCAATCGCGCTTGCACCGAGGTGTCGAGCACTTCATCGCCGACGACCACGCGCACGCCGCCGATCAACGCTGGATCGACGGTGACGACGGGGTTGAGCTTGCGCTTGAATTTCTTTTCCAGCGTCGCGATCAGCTCGGCCACCTGGGCCGGCGTCAGATCGAAGGCGCTGACGATGACGGCATCGGCCGCCCCTTCAACGCTGTTTTTCAACTGCTGGAACTGCGCGCCGATTTCCGGCAACAAACTGAGGCGGCCATTTTCGACCAGCATCGTCAGGAAGTTCTGCGCTTCCGTATTGAACGGCGATTTGAGCAGCGACACGATGGTGGCGATGACGTCGCGCTCCGACACTTTCGGATTGCGCGCATACGCTTGCACCTCGGGGTGGCTGCCGACCTGGGCCAATTCCGACACCAGCTCGGACCACGCCGCGAGGTTGAACGATTCCTTACCAGCTTGGGCTACGCGGAACAAAGCTTCCGCGTAGGGACGGGCGACGGTTGCGTTTTCTGCCATGATTACAGCTCGACAGCCAGGCGCGACAACAGGTCGGCGTGGGCCGACGCGGTCACTTCGCGCTTGAGGATTTGCTCGGCGCCCTTGACCGCCAGGTCAGCCACCTGAGCGCGCAGTGCTTCGCGGGCCTTGGTCACTTGCTGCTCGGCCTCGGCCTTGGCTTGCGCAATGATGCGGTCCGCTTCGGCTTGGGCGTTGGCCTTGATTTCCTCGGCCACCAGTTGCGCGCGCTTTTCAGCGTCGGCAACGCGCTGCGAAGCTTCTTCGCGGGCGCCGGACAAGGCTTCGGCGGCGCGCTTTTCAGCGACGACCATGGCAGCCTGACCCTGGTCGGCCGCGGCCAGACCGTCCGCGATACGCTTGGCACGCTCATCCAACGCTGCATTCAGCGATGGAAATACGAACTTCATCGAGACCCAGACCAGCACCGCGAAGGTGATCATCTGACCGATGAGAGACATATTGATGTCCATACCTGTGCTCCTAACTAAAAGTTTCTCCTAGGGAGCGAATTACTTACCAGCAGCTTCGATAACGGCGGTCAGGAACGGGTTGTTGAACGTGTACAGCAGTGCGACGCCGACGCCGATCATCGAGATCGCATCGAGCAGACCGGCGATGACGAACAGTTTGGTTTGCAGTTGTGGCATCAGTTCTGGTTGACGAGCCGAGGCTTCCAGGAATTTACCGCCCAGAATTGCGAAACCGAGCGCGGTGCCGATAGCACCCAGGCCGATGATGATTGCTGCTGCCAGAACGGTCATGCCTTGTACTTGTGCGATCAGAGCTTGCATATATTTCTCCTAAGATTTTAAAAAGACTACAGATACTAAAAGGGTCCAACTCAAATGTTGATTAGTGTTTCTCAACCGCGAGGCTCAGATACACGACAGTCAACGCCATAAATACAAACGCTTGCAGGGTCACGACCAGAATGTGGAAGATCACCCACGGACCACCCAGCAACCACTGCGCCCACCATGGCAGCAGAGCGATCAGAATGAAGATCAGTTCGCCGGCATACATATTGCCGAACAAACGCAGAGACAGCGACAGTGGCTTGGCCAGCAATTCGATCAGCTGGAAAATCAGGTTGATGGGCGCCAGCACGACGGCCATGAAGCCGTGGGCGTGGAAGGGGGCCGTCAGCAGCTCTTTACCCCAGCCGCCTATGCCCTTGGCGCTGATCGAGAAACCAATAATGCAGAACATCACGCCGAAGGACATGGCGAAAGTGTGGTTGACGTCGGCCGTCGGCACCACGCGCAGGTGTTCCAGGCCGACGAAATGGCCGACTTTCGGCAGCAGGTCGACGGGCAGGAAGTCCATGGCGTTCATCAGCCAGACCCAGACGAAGATGGTGATGGCCAGCGGCGCGATGACGCGGCTCTTGGCGTGGAAGGCCGAGTTGACGACCTCGTTGACCAGTTCCATGACCGCTTCGACGAAGTTTTGCAGCTTGCCCGGCACGCCGGAGGTGGCGCGGCGGCTGGCGAAGTAGAACACGGCCAGGAACACCAGGCCGAGGGCGGCCGAAATCCAGAACGTGTCCAGATTGATTGTGTCCAGATTGCTTTTGCCACTGGCGTTGTGCAGGTGGCTCAGGTGGTGCTTGATGTATTCGGTGGCATTAGCCGGCGCCGCGTGGGCCGCCTCAACAGCGTTTTCAGTGGTCATAATGAGTATATTTTGGTTGCCCCGGCACGCCGAGGCGTCCCGAAACGGGTGATTAAACTGCGAGCAATGACAACCAGTATGCCAAGGTTGCCACGGCGAAACCCAAGATCAGCCATAACCATGCGGCCGACTGAAACAGCGCTAGTGCCAGAGCGAACAGCACTACCGTGATAAATATTTTGACCATCTCGGCGCGGACATGCGTCCGCAGCGCCTTGTTGGCATCGTTTGAGCCGCCCGCAACGATCATCGCGTACATCAGGCTCCCGATGACTGCGATCGCTCCGCCATACGCGGCTGACCAACCTTTGTGTACCGTGCCCAGCGTAGCGGTGAGCAAGGCGAATCCAGTGGCGATAGCCAATTGGAGGGCAACGACTTTATAAACAGGCTTGGAAATACTCGTAGAATCACTCACTTGCCAAGTTCCCAGAAAAGCCGATAGTCCAAAGACACGGGATTATAAGTGGCTTTAATGAGTGGCGTCAAACGTTGCTGCACCGCAGCAGAGCAAATGCTGCGCGAATGACACGGTTTTAGAGCCTATTGCTCCACACTTGCACCAACTTGTGGCAAACGTGATGGTATAGGCAAGTTTTTGCTGGATGGTGGCGATTTACGACTGACTTTTACTTTTCCGGCCGCAGCGGTGGCGGCGCGGCGGTGGCAAACGGGACACTGGCGGCGAGCCCTTTCGCCGACAGCCAGCTACCTCAGGCGCGCAGCCGGGCCAGCACGCCGTCGAGAATGTCGAGGTCGGCGAAATCGATAATCATCTGGCCGCGGCCCTTGCTGCCCATCTTGAACACCACCGGCGTGGCCAGCACGTCGGACAACTCTTCCTCCAGGCGCGCGATGTCGCCCGACTTTTCCTTGTGGCGCGCCTCGACGGCCGGACTGGACTGCTCCTCCACCGTGCGCTGGACCAGTTTTTCCGTCTCGCGCACCGACAGGCGCTTGGCCACGACCACGGTGGCCAGCGTGATCTGGGTGGCGGCGTCGACCGGCAACAGCGCGCGCGCGTGGCCCATGTCGATATCGCCGGCCATCAGCATGGTTTGCACCGGCATCGCCAGGTTAATCAGGCGCAGCAGATTCGACACGGCGCTGCGCGAACGGCCGACGGCCGTGGCCGCCTGCTCGTGCGTGAAGCTGAAATCGGTAATCAGGCGGTGTATGCCCTGCGCCTCCTCGAGCGGATTGAGGTCTTCGCGCTGGATGTTCTCGATCAGCGCCATCGCGGCGGCGGCCTGGTCGTCGACATCGCGCACCAGCACCGGCAACTGCTCCAGCCCGGCGATCTGGGCCGCGCGGAAGCGGCGCTCGCCGGCGATGATTTCATATTTGACCAGGCCGGTCAGCGCATCGGTGCCGACCGGACGGACCAGGATGGGCTGCATGATGCCCTGGGTCTTGATCGACGCCGCCAGTTCCTGCAGGCCGCCCTCGTCCATGCGCGTGCGCGGCTGATACTTACCGGCCTGCATCTGCGAGACGGGCAAAGCCGATGGCGTGCCCAGCGCCGGATTATTCAGGTCGCCATCGCCGCCGAGCAGCGCGTCCAGGCCGCGGCCGAGACCTTTGAGTTTTTTGGTTGCCATGCTGTCCTAATTATTCTGTGTATGTTTGCCCAACGGTCACCGCCCCGCAGCCTGAACCAGAGTCGGCCTAAACCGCCGCACCCCGATCAGCCGCAGCGTGAAGAACCTTACATTTTCTTGATGCGCTCGACCATCTCGGCACCGAACGCGATATACGCCTGCGCGCCCTTGGACGAGGGATCGAAGTTCACGCCCGGCAAGCCGTACGACGGCGCCTCGGCCAGCCGCACATTGCGCGGAATGATGGTGTTGAACACCTTGTCGCCGAAATGCTGCTCCAGCTGCGCCGACACCTGCTGCGACAGCGTCATGCGCGGATCGAACATCACGCGCAGCAGGCCGATGATCTTCAAGTCCGGATTCAGGTTGGCGTGCACCTTCTTGATGGTGTTGACCAGGTCCGACAAGCCTTCCAGCGCGTAATACTCGCACTGCATGGGGATGATGACGCCATGGGCGGCGCACAGGCCGTTCAGCGTCAGCATCGACAGCGCCGGCGGGCAGTCGATCAGGATGAAATCGTACTCCTGGTCGACCAGCGCCAACGCATCCTTCAAGCGGCGCTCGCGGTGATCGAGTTCCACCATCTCGACTTCGGCGCCGGCCAGTTCGCGGTTCGACGGCAGCACGTCGAAGCGCCCCGCTTCCGAGCGCTGGCGCGCGGTGGCGACGTCGGACTCGCCCAGCATCACCTCGTAGGTCGACGCCTTCAGTCCCGCCTTGTTGATGCCCGCGCCCATGGTGGCGTTGCCCTGCGGGTCCAGGTCGACCAGCAATACGCGCTGATCCAGTTTGGCCAAGCCGGCTGCCAGGTTGACACTGGTGGTAGTCTTACCTACGCCGCCTTTTTGATTCGCTACACAAAATATTTTGGCCATGTATCTTCTTATTGTCAGATTGCATCATCAAACCGTTTTCGATAGGCTATCGGAAATATCGATTTGATTTATATTATTTATACTATTAAAACTGTATAAATCATTTATATCGTTTATACCGTATAAACGATTTATACCATTTATATTGTTTATACCGTTTTACGGATGAACACGAGATGGCGTTCCGCATCCAGTCCCGGCACCGTCAAAGGCTGTAAATGGCTTACTTTCCAGTCCGCCGGCAAGCGCTCGCGCTCGTCCTGCGGTGCCACCCCTTTCAAGGCGATGAATTGCCCGCCCTCGGCCAGCAAATGGCCCGACCAGTTGACGAAGTCCGACAGGTCGGCAAAGGCGCGCGAGGTGATGACGTCGTATGGCTGCTTCACTTCCAGCTGCTCGACCCGCATCGTGTACACGGTCACATTGGCCAGGCCCAGCTCCGCCTTCACCTGCGTCAAAAACGCGGTCTTCTTGTGCACCGTGTCTATCATGGCCACCTTCATGTCCGGCCGCGCGATCGCCAGCACCATGCCCGGCAAGCCGCCGCCGGCGCCGACGTCGAGCACATTGACCGCGCCCGCGAAGGCCGGCACCGCCGCCAGCGAGTCGAGCAGGTGATGCGTCACCATCTGCATCGGATCGCGCAGCGACGTCAGGTTGTACACCGAATTCCATTTCAACAGCAGCGCCAGATAATCGAGCAGCTTGTCGACTTGCGCTTGATTCAGTTCCAGCGGCAGTTCCTTGATGCCATTGCTTAATACCTGGGCCAGCGCGGCCCGATCGAACTGCTTCATTGAACCGCCTCATCCTTCAAAGTGATCAAGCCGCCGAAGCCGGCTTTTTTCAGATGCACCAGCAGCAACGAAATCGCGGCCGGCGTCACGCCGGAAATGCGGGACGCCTGACCCAGCGTTTCCGGACGCTGCGCGTGTAGCTTCTGGCGCACTTCGACCGACAGCGCGGGGATGTCGAGGTAGTTGAAACCGTCGGGCAGCGGCAGGTTTTCGTAGTGCTCGTGACGCTCGACTTCCTTGCTCTGGCGTTCGATATAGCCCGAATATTTGAGCTGGATGGCGACCTGTTCCTGCACCGCCAGGTCTTCCACGCCGGGTCCGCCGAGCACCTGGCCATCAACGCCGAGCATGCTCATCAGCATTTCATATTCGACGTTGGGACGGCGCAGCAGGTCGGCCAGCGAGTATTCCCGCTCGATGGCCTGGCCGATGACGCGCTCCGATTCGGCCGCCGCCAGGATGCGCGGATTGACCCACGTGGAACGCAGGCGCTCCAGTTCCAGCGCGACCGATTCGCGTTTTTTCTCGAAGGCCTGCCACTGGGCGTCGCCGACGACGCCGAGCTTGCGGCCGATTTCCGTCAAGCGCATGTCGGCATTGTCTTCGCGCAGGCTGAGGCGGTACTCGGCGCGGCTGGTGAACATGCGGTACGGTTCCAGCACGCCTTGCGTGACGAGGTCGTCGACCAGCACGCCGAGATAGGCTTCGGAACGGCCCGGCGTCCACGATTCGCGGTCCGAGGTTTGCAGCGCGGCGTTGATGCCGGCCAACATGCCCTGCGCCGCCGCTTCTTCGTAGCCGGTGGTGCCGTTGATTTGGCCGGCGAAATACAGGCCGGATACGGCCTTGGTTTCCAGCGACGCTTTGAGGCCGCGCGGGTCGAAATAATCGTATTCGATGGCGTAGCCGGGACGCAGGATGTGGGCGTTTTCCATGCCCTTCATCGAGCGCACCAGGGCGATCTGCACGTCGAACGGCAGGCTGGTGGAGATGCCGTTCGGATAGAATTCATGCGTGGTCAAGCCTTCCGGCTCCAGGAAAATCTGGTGCGATTCCTTGGAGGCGAAGCGGTGGATCTTGTCTTCGATCGACGGGCAATAGCGCGGACCGACGCCTTCGATGACGCCCGTGTACATGGGGCTGCGGTCGAGGCCGGCGCGGATGATGTCGTGGGTTTTCGTGTTGGTGTGGGTGACCCAGCACGGCATCTGCTTCGGATGCATGGCGGCGTTGCCCATGACGGAAAACACCGGCACCGGATCGAGGTCGCCCGGCTGTTCGGCCATCTGGCTGAAGTCGATGCTGCGGCCGTCGATGCGCGGCGGGGTGCCGGTTTTCAGCCGGCCCTGCGGCAGCTTCAATTCCTTCAGACGGGCCGACAGCGAAATCGCCGGCGGATCGCCGGCGCGGCCGGCCGAGTAGTTTTGCAGGCCGACGTGGATTTTACCGTCGAGGAAAGTACCGGCCGTCAGCACGACGGCGCGCGCCAGGAATTTCAGGCCGATCTGGGTCACGGCGCCGACGACGCGGTCGCCTTCGACGATCAAGTCATCGACGGCCTGCTGGAACAACCACAGATTGGCCTGGTTTTCCAGGCGCGAACGGATGGCTTGCTTGTACAGGAGGCGGTCGGCCTGGGCGCGGGTGGCGCGCACGGCCGGCCCCTTGGACGAATTGAGGATGCGGAACTGGATGCCGGACTCGTCGGTGGCTATCGCCATCGCACCGCCCATGGCATCGACCTCTTTGACCAGGTGGCCTTTGCCGATGCCGCCGATGGACGGGTTGCAGGACATCTGTCCCAGGGTTTCAATATTGTGCGTCAGCAGCAGCGTTTTCTGGCCCATGCGGGCAGAAGCGAGGGCGGCCTCGGTGCCGGCGTGACCGCCGCCAACGACGATGACGTCGAATTCAGTTGGAAATAACATAATGGATTTTGGAGCTGCGTGGGGATTAAGGACAGATTATAGAGTCTTTTTGAGGTGGCGACTTTTTTGTGCTCAAATTTTCACCACCACCACGACGACGGCGGGCTGGGCCATTGTTCCACGTGAAACATATCAAAAAGGGCAGCGTTGTCGCCATCGCCGCCCTGCTTTGTTTCACGTGAAACAGTGGTCTATCGTTAACCATGCCAACGCAGTATCGCGTCGTAGCTGGTTTTAACGATCAGCACCGACACCACCAGCAAGAACAGTTTGCGCACGAAGGCGCTGCCGTGGCGCATCGCCATCCGGGAGCCGACCAGCGAACCGGCGATCTGGCACACGGCCATCATCGCGCCCAGTTGCCAGATCAGGTGGCCGCTGTAGCCGAACCAGACCAGCGCCGAGAAATTGCAGGCGACGTTGACGACCTTGGCCACGGCCGAGGCGCCGAGGAAATCGAAGCCGAAGATGCGCACGAACAGGAATACGAGAAAGCTGCCGGTGCCGGGTCCGAAGAAGCCGTCGTAGAAGCCGATGCCGGCGCCGACCAGCAGCGCCAGCAGCTGTTCCCTGGTGCCGCTGTGCGCGGGCGCGTGGACGCTGCCGAAATCCTTTTTCATGAAGGTGTAGGCGGCGACGACGATCAGCACGATGGGCAGGAAGGTGCGCATGAAGTCCGGCGAGACCTTGGTCAGCGTGTAGGCGCCGAAGAAGGCGAACACCAGCGCGGCGATCGCCGCCGGCGCGGCCGTCGACCAGGCGATGCGCACGCGCCGCGCATAACTGGCGGCCGCCATGCCGGTGCCGCAGATCGCGGACAATTTATTGGTGCCGATCAGGGTCGCCGGGTTCATATCGGGGAACACGGAAAACAGCGCGGGAATCTGGATCAGGCCGCCACCGCCGACCACCGCATCCACCAGACCCGCGCCGAACGCGGCGACACCCAACACCAGATAATCGACCATAGCTTCCTAGATACAAAAACGAGAAGGCTATATTGTACGAAGAAAAGACGGACGGTCGGCGATGTCGATGCCTATGTCGACACACGTCATGTCCTGTCCCGCCCTGCCGCTCCACAATCAAATTGTTTCACGTGAAGCAGTCAGGGAGGCTGAGCGGGCCAACATAGCGGCGGCTGACGATGGCACTAGGTTGTTGCGAAGAAGCAATAAAACGACCGCGCCGCTTCAGTTCGGCACGTTGACCAGAGAGCCGGACACGACGATGGCATTGCCGGCCGCCGGCGCGGCGGCGATGGGCGGCACGTTGAACACGGTAATCGGCGTGGCGGCGCTAGACCTTGTCACCGTCCGCACCACTTGCGATGGCGGCAAAGCCTGCTGGTTTTTCAGGTAGGCGTACATGGCGTCGAGCGCGTGTATCAGGTAGACGTGCAAGGGCACTATCGACGCCGGCAGGGTGCTGGCGAACGCGTCGAAATGGTTGGCGTTGGTCACTTCGATGTAGCGCAGCTTGCTGTTCGCGCCCTCCACCGCCGAGTTCAGCGCTAGATAGGCGCGCGCCGCGTGATTGACCGGTATCAGCGTATCGCTGCGGCCCTGGACGATGATGGCGGGCTTGCCGTGTAAATCGCCGCTGGCCCTGACGGCCGCCATGCCGGCCTGGACCCGCGCGCTCTGCGCCGCCAACGCCGTGCTCAAGGCGCCGGCCGTGACCGGATCGGTGCCCGTCGCCAGCGCCCGCAGACACAGGAATCCGTCCAGCGCCTGATCCGCCAGGTCGCTGCCGGGCGACACGGCGGCGGTATAAGCGATGGCGCCGCCGACCGCGTCCTCGTACATCACATTGCCAATAATGCCATTCTGCGTGGCAAAGCTGGCGGCCTTTTGCGCCACGCTGAACGCGACCGGCAAGCCGCTGGCGTCGGTCTGGGTGTAGCTGAAACCGCACAGCTTGTCGGCGACGGAGAATTTGCCGTAAGCATAGGCGTAGGTCACGGCCACCAGGATATTGGTGCCGGCATGGGCCGCCTGTAACACATCGGAATCCGGCAGCCAGCCATAAGCGTGAAGCCGGGCGCTGGCATCGCTTTGCTGCTGCGCCAGCGTGATGCCGTTCAACAAGCCCTTGCCGGCCAGCGCGGTGCAACGGCCGGCGCTGCCAGCGAGGCAAGGCTGATACAAGGCCGCATAGGTCGAATAGTCGAACAAGGACTTGCCGCGCGCGCCTATCGTCACCCCGCCCTGCTGCACGACATAGCCAGGCCCGGACGCCGGCTGGATCTGCGCTTCGGTGGCGGCGACGCCGCTAACCAAGCCGGCGGTATCCTGCTCGGCCGCCAGCAGGGCCGAACCGGCGCCGTTGGAAATACTCGAGGCGATGGCGATGGTGTTCTTCGGCGTCAGGCGCACGATGTGGCTGCTGCCGTCGCTGGCCAGCGCGCCATACTTTTCATTGAGCACGTAGTAGGCGAACTCGATGGCCTGCAAGGTGTACCTGCCCCAATTCTGTTCCGGATTCTGCTGCGAGTGCGCGTGCTTGAACGCGATCCGGTTCGGCGCGGCCTGCGCAAACTGGGCGCGGGCCGCGTCGCTCAGGTCGGGCGCGAAGATGGCGTTTTTGCCGGCGGCGGCGCGGTCGGCGCGCACGCCGTTTTGCAGGTTCACGCCATCATCGTCGAAGGTATAGAGGCCGGTGCCGCCACCCTTGTCGGTGTAAGCCACCGCGCAATGGTTTTTCAATCCCCATTCCCCGGCGCTGCCGATGGCGCCATAAATGCCGCGCGAGCCGCTCGACGTGGCCGTGACGATGCAGGCATTGTTGACCGGGTCGAAACCGTCCGGCACTTGCACCATCAGCGTGACATTGCCCTTGCCGCTGCCGTCGTCGGCGTAAGCGATGTATTCGGTGCCGGCGATCTTGCCCGCGCCGCCGGTGACGTTGCCGGCGGCATCGACGTTCGGGCCGTACAGGGAACCGTAGCCGCTGTTGGCGTTGATATCGAGCACGGCGCGATAATTGGCGTAGATGGCGTTGCGGCGCAACTCGGCGGGCGTGGGATGGTTGACATCGGCATAGGCCGGCGCGACGGCGGCCGCCAGTCCGCCGGCGCCCAATCCCGCCGTCAGCAAGTCGTCCGTGTTGCCGTCATAGCTGGTAGTGCTGATGGCGCCCAGATAGGACGGCCGCGAATTGCTGTTATCGGGACCGTTTTTGTTTACGCCGCCGCACGACGTCATGCCCAGGCTGGCGCCCGCCAGCGCCAGCACAATGGCGCCCTTCTTGATCGTTTCCATGGTCCGGCTCCTTCAAGCGGTTTTGACGGCGGGTTTTTCGGCGGCGGCCGCATCGGACACGGACGCCGGCGCGGACACGGGCCTGGCGCCGAAACGCGCCGCGATTTCGCCGACGATGCCGCGCCGGAACAGCAACACGCAGGCGACGAAGATCACGCCCGTGACCATGCTGACGGCCTCGCCCAGCGTGGCGAACCACTCGATGCCGGTGCGCGCGGCCATGAAGTTGCCGAAGTCGCCCAGCTGGTTTTCCAGCGCGACGATGAGGACGGCGCCCACTATCGGTCCGGACATCGTGCCCATGCCGCCAACCAGCGTCATCAGGATCACCAGGCCGGACATGGCCCAGTGCACGTCGGTCAGCGTTTCAAAGCCCTGCACCGCCACATTGGTCGCGCCGGCCAGGCCGCTGAGCGCGGCCGACAGCACGAAGGCCAGCAATTTGTAGCGGCCCACGTCGTAGCCGAGCGAGATGGCGCGCGGCTCGTTTTCCTTGATCGCCTTCAGCACCTGGCCGAACGGCGAATGCACGATGCGCACGATCAGGGCGAAACCGGCCACGGCGATGGCCAGCACCACGTAATACAAGACCCTGTCGTTGCCGAGCTCGACCAGTCCGAATAATTTTCCACGTGGAACACCCTGCAAGCCGTCTTCGCCGCCCGTGTAATCGCCCAGCCGCAAGGCGGCAAAATAAACCAGCTGGGCCAGCGCCAGCGTAATCATGGCGAAGTAGATGCCTTGGCGGCGGATCGCCAGCAAGCCCATCACAAGGCCCAGCACGGCGCCGGCGGCGACGCCGGCCGCAAGCCCAGCCCGAGGCCCATGCCGGGCGCCTTGAGCACATTGCCGGCCACGTAGCCGGCCACGCCGAAGAAGGCGGCATGGCCGAAGGACAGCAGGCCGGTGTAAGCGATCAGCAAATTGTAGGCGCAGGCAAACAAGGCGAAGCAGAGCAGCTTCATCAGGAAAACCGGATAGGCGAAGAACGGCGCCGCCAGGGCCAGAATCAGGAGCAAGGCCATGGCGAGCGTATAAGCGATATTTTTATTCATCGCACCTCCCTATCGTTCTTTGCCGAACAGGCCGGCCGGACGCAGCAGCAACACCACGATCATCAGCACGAACACGACGGTCGCCGAACCCGGCGCGTAAAACACCCGCGTCAAGCCTTCGATGACGCCGAGGCCGAGGCCGGTCAAGATGGAACCCATGATGGAACCCATGCCGCCGATCACCACAACGGCGAACACGACGATAATCAGGTTGGAACCCATCAGCGGCGAGACCTGGATGATGGGGGCCGCCAGCACGCCGGCCAGGCCCGCCAGCGCGACGCCGTAGCCATAGGTCAGCGTCACCATCAGCGGCACGTTGACGCCGAATGCTTCGACCAGCCGCGGATTTTCGGTGCCGGCCCGCAAATAGGCGCCGAGCTTGGTTTTTTCGATGACGAACCAGGTCGCGAAACAGACCAGCAGCGAGACCGCCACCACCCAGGCGCGGTAGTTGGGCAGGATCATGAAGCCGAGATCGGTCGATCCTTGCAGCAGGGCCGGCGTGTCGAAGGGCTGGCCGGACACGCCGTAGAAAGACCGAAAAATACCCTCAAGCAACAATGTCAGGCCGAAGGTCAGCAGCAGGCCGTAGACCTGGTCGACTTTATACAGCCAGCGCAACATCGTGCGTTCGATGGCGATGCCGAAGGCGCCGACCAGCAGCGGCGCCACGATCAGCATCAGCCAGTAACTGGCGCCGAAATAATGGATGCCCATCCAAGCCAGAAACGCGCCCATCATGTACAGGGCGCCGTGCGCAAAATTGATTACATTGAGCAAGCCGAATATCACCGCCAGCCCCAGCGACAACATCGCATAGAACGAACCGTTGACCAGGCCCAGCAACAGCTGGCTCATCAGCGCCTGGACGGAAATGCCGAAATATTCCATGGGTGTGCAGTCTCAACAGAAAGGTCGAAAACGGCGCTTGCGCAGCGGCCGCCGCCGCGCAAGCGCCGGCTTATTTCCACAGCGCGCACTTCGATTCGGCCTTGGTCAGATAGGCTTGCGCACCGGGCACCGTGGTGACGATCTTGTAGTAATCCCAGGGGTATTTGGATTCCGACGGTTTTTTCACTTCCATCAAATACATATCGTGGACCATGCGGCCGTCGGGCCGGATTTCGCCGCCCCGGGTGTACATATCGTTGATTTTGGTTTTTTTCAGATACGCCATGACCTTGTCGGCATCGTCGCTGCCGAGCGCTTTCACCGCCTTCAGATAGGTGCTCGCGGCCGAGTAATCGGCGGCCTGCAAACTCGACGGCTCCTTCTTCATTTTTTCAAAGTAACGCTTGGCCCAGGCCCGCGTGTCGGCGTTCATGTCCCAGTACCAGCTGTCCGTCAAATACATGCCCTGCGTCATATTCAAACCGAGCGCGTGCACGTCGTTGATAAACATCAGCAAGCCGGCCAGCTTCATCTTCTTGGTGATGCCGAACTCGTTGGCCGCCTTGATGGAATTGATGGCGTCGCCGCCGGCGTTGGCCAGTCCCAGTATCTGCGCGTTCGAGGCCTGCGCCTGCAACAGGAAGGACGAAAAATCGGAGGCGCCCAGCGGATGGCGCACGCCGCCCAGCACCTTGCCGCCGCTGGCCTTGATGACGTCGGACGTGTCTTTTTCCAGCGACTGGCCGAAGGCGTAGTCGGCGGTCAGGAAATACCAGGTTTTGCCGCCCTGCTTGACGATGGCGCTGCCGGTGCCGCGCGCCAGCGCCACCGTGTCGTAGGCGTAATGCACGGTGTAGGGCGTGCAATCCTCGTTGGTCAGGCGCGAGGTGCCGGCGCCGATGGCGATGAAGACGCGCTTCTTGTCCGCCGCCACCTTGGCCATCGCCAGGCTGGTGCCGGAATTGGTGCCGCCGATCAGCAGGTCGACGCCCTGCTGGTCCAGCCATTCGCGCGCCTTGGAGGCGGCGACGTCGGCCTTGTTCTGGTGGTCTGCGGACACGAACTCGACGCGCTTGCCCGGTACGACGACGCCGGCGTCGGCGATCGCCATCTTGACCGCCTCCGCCCCGCCCTGGCCGTCGATATCGGTGTAGACGCCGGACATGTCGGTAATCAGGCCGATCTTGATGACGTCGCCCGAAATCTGGGCGACGGCGGCTTGCGGCAAACCTAGCAGGCCCAGCGCACAAGCGAGCGCAAGGGCATGGGCATGGGCATGGGCATGGGCGATGGCGTTCAGTTTCATGTGGTCTCCGTTATACGATGATGGTCATGGATTTCCGGCAATCCCGCTACACGCCCAACAGCTCGGTCAACACCGGCATCCTGGCGCTCAATTCCGATGCAGCAAACGTCTCGACGATCTGACCGTGCTCCATCACATAAAACCGGTCCGCCAGCGGCGCGGCGAAGCGGAAGTTCTGTTCCACCATGACGATGGTGTAACCGTTGGCCTTGAGCGCCGTAATCATGCGCGCCAGGCCCTGCACGATGACCGGCGCCAGCCCCTCGGAAATTTCGTCGAGCAGCAGCAAGCGGGCGCCGGTGCGCAAGATGCGCGCCACGGCCAGCATCTGCTGTTCGCCGCCCGACAGCCGGCTGCCCTGGCTGTGCTTGCGTTCTTCCAGATTGGGAAACATGGCATAGATTTCCGCCACCGTCATGCCCGGCGCGGCGCCGGCCAGCCGCGGCGGCAACATCAGGTTTTCCTCGGTCGACAGCGAGGAAAAAATGCCGCGCTCCTCGGGACAGTAGCCGACCCCGAGGTGGGCTATTTTGTGGGTCGCCAAACCGATCGCCTGCACGCCGTGGATTTTGATCGAGCCCTCGCGCGCGCCGGTCAGACCCATGATGGCGCGCAGCGTGGTGGTGCGGCCGGCGCCGTTGCGGCCCAGCAGCGTGACCACTTCGCCGCTGCGCACCGTCAAGTTTACGTCGTGCAAAATATGCGACTCGCCATACCAGGCATGCAGATTGGAAATCTCCAGCGCGCTCGTCATCACTGCCCTCCCCCCGGCGCGGCGCCGCCCGCGTCGGTCCCCGCATCGGTCCCCATATACGCTTCCATCACCTGGGCGTTGGCCGACACTTCGGCGTAGCTGCCTTCGGCCAGCACGGCGCCGCGCTGCAAAACGGAAATGCGGTCGCAGATGCCGGACACGACCTTCATATTGTGTTCGACCATCAGGATGGTGCGGCCTGCCGAGACTTTTTTTATCAGCGCCGTGACCCGGTGGACGTCCTCGTGGCCCATGCCCTGCGTCGGCTCGTCGAGCAGCATCAGCTCCGGTTCCATCGCCAGCGTGGTCGCGATTTCGAGCGCGCGCTTGCGGCCGTAGGGCAGATCGGCGGTCAGCGTGGCGGCGAAATCGGCCAGGTCCACCTCGGCCAGCAACTGCATCTCGCGTTCGTCCAGGCGCGACAGGGCGCGTTCGCTTTGCCAGAAATAAAACGAGGTGCCGAGCTGGCGCTGCAGGCCGATGCGCACGTTTTGCAGCACCGTCAAATGGGGAAACACGGCCGAAATCTGGAAGGAGCGGATCACGCCCATGCGCGCGATGCGGGCCGGGCCGGCGTGGCTGATGTCGCGGCCGTTGAACAGAATTTTGCCCGACGTCGGCACCAGGAATTTCGTCAGCAAATTAAAGCACGTGGTTTTGCCGGCGCCGTTGGGGCCGATGAGCGCATGGATATGGCCGCGCCGCACTTGTAAATTCACTTTGCTGACCGCCGTATAGCCCTTGAACTGCTTGGTCAGATCGCTCGTCTCCAGTATCAGGTCCGCCATCTTGTCTCCCGGTGTGTCTTTTTATAGCGCTGCGTTATGCACAGATATTAATATTTTCGACAACAGTACAGGAAAATTATGGCCAATGATTGATCCAGGCCTAGCGTCGCGCGCGGATAGTGTGGCGGTGGAAGAACAAGTGCGGAACAAATGCGAAATAAGCGCGGACTCGGCGCGATGGATTATTTCCAGGCCGCATGAATGAGCTCGGCGGCCCGTTCGGCGATCATGATGGTCGGCGCATTGGTGTTGCCGGAAGTGATAGTGGGCATGATGGACGCGTCGACCACGCGCAGGCCGGCCACGCCGAGCACGCGCAACTGGCTGTCGACCACGGCCAGCGCGTCGCCGGCCCGGCCCATTTTGCAGGTGCCGACCGGGTGAAAGATGGTGGTCCCGATCAGGCTGGCGGCCGTGGCCAGTTCCTCCTCGGTCTGGTAATCCAGGCCGGGCTTGAATTCCACCGGCGCATATTTTTTCAGCGCCGGGGCGGCGACGATGCGGCGCGTCAGATTGAGCGCGGCGGCGGCGCAGCGGCGGTCCTCGGGCGTGCTCAGGTAGTTGGGCGTGATCCTGGGCGCGGCGTAGGCATCCTTGTCGGCCACGCGGATGTGGCCGCGCGACGTCGGCCGCAAATTGCAGACGCTGGCCGTGAACGCCGGAAACGCGTGCAACGGTTCTCCGAACTTTTCCAGCGACAGCGGCTGCACGTGATATTGCAGGTCGGGCGTGGCCTGGCCGGCGTCGGAGCGGGCGAAAGCGCCCAGCTGCGACGGCGCCATCGACATCGGCCCGCTCTGGAACAGCGCATATTCCAGGCCAATGCGCAACTTGCCGTACCAGGTGCCGGCCATGATGTTCAGCGTCCTGGCGCCGTCGACCTTGAACACCATGCGCAGCTGCAAGTGGTCTTGCAGGTTTTCGCCGACGCCGGCCAGTTCGTGCAGCGGCAGAATGCCGTGTTCGCGCAGCAAGGCGGCCGGGCCGATGCCGGACAGTTGCAGTATCTGCGGCGAGCCGACGGCGCCGGCCGCCAGCAGGGTTTCGCGTTGCGCCAGCGCCTGATAGCGCGTGCCGCCGCCGGTGAAAATCACGCCCCGGCAACGCGGCCCTCCTTCTCCCGTTTCCATCAGCAAATGTTCCACGTGGCAGCCCGTCATGATGGTCAGATTCGGCCGCGACGAGGCCGGTTTCAAAAACGCCTTGGCCGCGTTCCATCGGATGCCGCGTTTTTGATTGACGTCGAAGTAGGCGCTGCCGGCGTTGTCGCCGCGGTTGAAATCCTCCACTTTCGCGATGCCGACCTGCTCCGCCGCGTCGCGAAAGGCGTCCAGTATCGGCCACGACAGGCGCTGCTTTTCCACCCGCCATTCGCCGCCGGCACCGTGCTCGGGCGAGGCGCCGCGGTAGAAATCCTCGCTCTTTTTGAACAGCGGCAACACCGCATCCCAGCGCCAGCCGGGATCGCCGGTCAGCTCGGCCCAGTGCTCGTAATCGGCGGCCTGGCCGCGCATGTAAATCATGCCGTTGATCGACGAGCTGCCGCCGAGCACTTTTCCGCGCGGATAAATCAGGCTGCGGCCGTTCAGTCCGGCGTCGGCTTCGGTGCGGAAGCGCCAGTCGGTGCGCGGATTATCGATGCAATGGAGGTAGCCGACCGGGATGTGGATCCAGACGTAGTCGTCCTTGCCGCCGGCTTCGATCAGCAATACGGTGGCCTTGGGATCGCGGGTGAGCCGGTTGGCCAGCACGCAACCGGCCGTGCCCGCGCCGATGATGATGTAGTCGTATTGCCCAGCTGATTCCAAAGACGGCTCCTCCATGGACATGACAACAGCGATTTTTGCGCCTGAAACCGGCCCTCCAACTCAGGCGGCCGTGGCAAAAAACTTATCCGCTAAACACTAAAAACAGCGTTTCAGCCTGTGTATAACTATATGGATATCCACAGGCACCAAATGTGAGTAAACCGAAATTTTTTTGAGGCCTGTTTTCTTGTCCAGAAACAGTTACGCGCTCATACACGGCTTTCAAACCCGCTTATTCAATCCGCAAGGGCTTGATTCTAATTCAAAATGAGCACTTATCCACAGAAAAGTGTCTACGTTAACAACTACTACTATTCTTTATATCTATCTTTGTAGAGTAAACCAGGACAAACCAAAACCAAGCGCCCCAAGCCCAGCAGCAACGGCAAAACCACAGCCCACGGTAATTGCCGAGGCGTATGAACAAATGGTATTTCTTTGACATCACAGTTCATCTATACTGAATCGGTCAACGCGCGCAAGCCGACTGCCGGAGCCATTTTGTTCAGACTGAGCAACCACCGTGGTGTTATCCGCCGTATCACGCCATCTTCGGGCGCAATGGCGACAGCCGTGTCGGACACTTCCCGATGAGCAGCTCGCCACCGGCTTTTTCTTCCCGATTACCGCATTCATCAGCGTATGTCCGATTTCGCCGCCGCTTGCTGACTGGCGCTTTCGGCTTGCTGGTCCTGGCCATCGCCGTGGTCGCATCGCAACTGCACGCCGCCTATTTCAAAGGCATGCAAGGCGCCGGCCTGGGATTGCTATTGCTGCTGTTGCTGGCCGCCTGCCATTTCGCCCTGCGCGCCTACGCCAGGCTGGAAGAACGGGAGCTGCGTTATCGCCAGCTCTACGCGACCAGCCGCGAAATGGAAGAAAAACTGCGCGTGAGCGAACAGCGGCTGCGCCTCGTCACCGATAATCTGCCGGTCCTGATCGCCTATGTCTGCAAGGATGAGCGCTATCGCTTCGCCAATCGTTTGTTCAACGAAACCTATGAACTCGACAATGCCGCCGGCAAGACCGTGGCCGAAATCATCGGCCCGGCCGGCTATGAACAGACGCGGGCCCATTTGCAGCGCTCCATGGCCGGCGAAAGCGTGTATTTCGAGCGCGACGTGCCGCAAAAAAACGGCGCCCGCGTCGAAGGCGTGACCTATATTCCCGACCGCGACGCCGAGGGCGAGGTGGACGGCCTGTTTTTGATGATAGAAGACATCACGCTGCGCAAACAGGGTGAAGAATCGATGTAGCTGGCGGCGCTGATGTACCAAAACAGCTCCGAAGGCATGATGGTCACCGACACCAGCGGCATCATCCTGTCCGTCAATCCGTCGTTTTCCCGCATCAGCGGCTATCTGGAAGATGAAGTGGTCGGCCGCCAGGCCTATGAATTGACGTCGGACGGCAAAAAACCGCACATGCTCAACCGCATCCGTCACGCGATTTATCACACCGGGCAGTGGGAGGGCGAAATCTGGCACCGCCACAAGGATGGCGAGCATTACCTGGTGTCGCTGCGGTTTAATACCGTGTTCAACGAGGACGGCAAGGCCTTCCGGCTGGTGGCGCTGTTCTCGGATATCACCAAGAAAAAGGCGTCCGAGGAATTGATCTGGCGCCAGGCTAACTTCGACGGCCTGACCGGCTTGCCGAACCGGCGCATGTTCCACGAACGCCTGCTGCTGGAAATGAAGAAAACCGACCGCTCGCACCTGCCGATGGCCCTGGTCTTCATCGATCTCGACCACTTCAAGGAAATCAACGACACGCTGGGCCACGATTACGGCGATTTGCTGCTCAAGGAAGTGGCGAGCAGGCTGTCGCATTGCGTGCGCGGCACCGATATCGTGTCGCGCCTGGGCGGCGATGAGTTCACCGTCATCCTCAGCGAACTGCGTTACGCCGGCGACGTCGCCCGCATCGCGCAACAGATCCTGGAAAAAATGACGGCGCCATTCAATCTGAAACAGGAAATCGCCCAGATTTCTTCCAGCATCGGCATCACCTTGTACCCGGACGACGCCGCCGATGCCGACACCCTGCTCAAAAACGCGGACCAGGCCATGTACGCCGCCAAACAGCAGGGCCGCAATCGCTTCAATTATTTCGCGCCGTTCATGCAGGAAGCGACCCGCGTGCGCATGGCCTTGAGCAACGAATTGCGCGACGCCGTCCACCGCGACGAATTGCGGCTGGTGTTCCAGCCCATCGTCGACTTATCCACCGGAAAAATTTGCAAGGCGGAAGCGCTGGTGCGCTGGCAACATCCGGTGCGCGGATTGCTGAGCCCGTCCGAATTCATCGCGATCGCGGAAAGCAGCGGCATGATCGTCAGCATCGGCGACTGGGTGTTCCAGCAGGCGGCGCGGCAGGCCAAGCGCATGCAGCAGCTGGGATATCCGGATTTCCAGATCTGCGTCAATAAATCGGCCTGGCAGTTCCGCGATGACGGCAGCAATTATCAACAGTGGCTCGATTTGCTCGACGAACTGGAAATGTATCCCAAGAGCATCGTCATTGAAATCACGGAAAACCTGCTGCTCGACCCCACGCACGCGGTCAATGAAAAGATTCTGGCCTTCCAACATGCCCACATGCAGGTTTCGCTGGACGATTTCGGCACCGGCTACTGCTCGGTGGCGTTTTTAAAGCGCTTCAACATCGATTACATCAAAATCGACCCGGCTTTCGTCTCGAATCTCGCCGGCGGCGCCGACGGCATCACGCTTTGTTCGGCAATTGTTGCCATGGCGCACAAGCTCAGCATCAAGGTGATCGCCGAAGGCATAGAAACCAGACAACAAATGTCGGCGCTGAGGCTGGTTGGTTGTGATTTTGGCCAGGGATACTTCTTTTCCAAGCCGGTTTTGGGGCCGGAACTGGAAAAAAGCATGGAAATGGAACTGGCGCCTGTGGATAACTGACTGGATATCCACAGGATGAGTTGTGAGCAAGGCCGCACTTGTACGGGCGGCCGTATTTTATACAAAATTGCTCCTCTCCAGATACAAGTATTGTGCAAGCGCTTATCTTTCTTGTAAACGCATGATTTTTAAGCGCTTAAGCCAGTTATCCACAGAAAACGACGCGTTTACTATTACTACTATTTTTATATAAATCCTTTTGTAAACAACTAAACAGCAAAGCCGCAGGCCGGCCAAAAAAAAACGTTAACCGCGTTCTGGACAAAAAAACAGCGTCGCGAACGACGCCAGCAAATACCTGTTTTGCAAAACCAAACGACTGCGCAAAAACTTCCAGCGCCATTGTCAGCATCAAAAAGGGTCGAAATCCTCTGTTTTGAAGACCGCTCTGTGGACAACTGCTTGCATATCCACAGGATGAGATGTGGGAAAACTCCACTTTTGTCCACAAGCATTTTTTTATCCCAAAGCTGTCCGGGCTGGATACAATGTTTTTGAGGGTGCTAATACAAGCGCTAAGACCATGATTTTTCGGTTGTTAACCGACTTATCCACAGAAAAGTGCGCGTTTACTATCTATTACTAGATTTATATAGATCTTTAAATAAAACCTTAGTACAAACGGCTGCGGTGGAAAAGTGAGCCGAAACGAGCTTCAACCCTGAAAAAAGCGAATCCAGAACGATGAAATCGATGAAAAAAATGCGTTTAGGCGTCATCAGCGCCCTCGCCGAAGAACAGCAGGGGCTGATAGAGGCCATGCAGAGCCCCTACAAGCTCGTCCACGGCATGCGGGAATACATGGCAGGGCAGCTGTGGGAAATCGACGCTGTGTGCGTTCTGTCGCGTATAGGCAAGGTCGCCGCCGCCATGACGGCGGCTATCCTTGTGGAAAAGTTCGAAGTTACCCACATTGTTTTCACGGGAGTCGCTGGAAGTGGCGATGCCGGCGTCCAGGTTGGGGATATCGTGGTGGCTGAAACGTTGATACAGCACGATTTCGACGCCAGTCCCCTGTTTCCGCGTTTTGAAGTGCCGCTGACGGGCATGTCGCAGTTTCCCAGCGACCTGGCCTTGAGCGACCGCCTGGCCGCAGCGGCGCAACTATTCCTGCGGGTTCAGTTTGACGACGCGCTCCAGGAGGCGGAAAAAAAGGAATTTGGCCTGCAAGGGCCACGATTGCACCGTGGATTGATCGCCAGCGGCGACCAGTTCATCGGCAAGCGCGCGCAAGTGCTGCAATTGAAGGAGGCCCTGCCGCCATTGCTGGCGCTGGAGATGGAAGGCGCGGCCGTGGCGCAAGTGTGTTTCGAGCTCGGCATCCCGTTCGGCGTGATTCGCACGATTTCCGATAACGCCAACGAAGACGCCGCCGTCGATTTCATGCGTTTTGTGACGACTGTCGCCTCGCGTTATGCGTTTAACGTGATTAAAAACTTTTGCCACCTGTCGATGGCGTAAAAAAAGGCCGGAATCGAGCCGACAAAGACGTCGATTCGATTCCGGCCCGGGACCGCGGCAATTTTAAAACTTAAGGTTTAAGCTCAAGCCCCCAGCGTCATCAGGCTGGCGTTGCCGCCGGCCGCCGTCGTATTCACGCACAGAGCCCGCTCAGCAAGCAAACGCCACAGTGGTATGGCCACCTCCCCGCTGGTATCGATCAAGGCCACCAGGGCCCCGCTACGGGCCGCCAATTGCTCGTGCAGCTGGCCGACCAGCGCGGTTTCGACCAACGCCACCTGGAAATCGCCGTCGAAGGCGTTCAAATTGCCGATGACTTGCATCCTTTCCTTGACGGCGGCCGGCAAATCGGCCGGCACCAAGGTGTCCGACTGGGCCACGATCACGGCGTTATTGCCGCTGGCCAGCACCGCCGCCAGCTGGTTGAGCACGCCGTCGGTGGTGGCGGCCACGCACACGACGGTGCCGCGCGCCACGAAACTGAGCGTGTTGCGCTCGCCCGTCGGGCCCGGCAACACGGTGGTGCTGCCGACCATGCTGGTGCGGCTGTATTCCTCGGCCAGCGCCGTCAAGCGTTCGTGGTGCTGCAATTTTGACCACACCGCCAGCGCGTCGAGCGCCGGCGTCGACCGGCGCGCGTGATGCACCACATTGGCCGCGCCGCGTTGCAGGCGTTTCAGATACAGGGGACCGCCCGCTTTCGGGCCTGTGCCGGATTTGCCTTCGCCGCCGAAGGGTTGCACGCCGACCACGGCGCCGACGATGTTGCGGTTGACGTAGATATTGCCGACATGGGCGCGCGAGCTGATGAAGTCTATCGTTTCATCGATGCGCGAATGCACGCCCAGCGTCAGGCCGAAGCCGCTGTCGTTGATTTGCTCGATCAGCTTGGCCAAATCGGCGCGCTTGTAGCGGATCACGTGCAATACGGGACCGAATACTTCCTGCGTCAGCTCGCTCAGCGAGCGGATTTCCAGCACGGTCGGGGCGACGAAAGTGCCGGCGCCCACCACGCCGGCGGGCAAATCGAGCGAGTAGTGATCGATCGCCGTGGTTTTCAGTTTGTTGATGTGGGCCAGCAAATTCTGCCGGGCTTCGGCATCGATGACGGGGCCGATATCGGTCACCAGGCGGTCGGGATTGCCGACGCTCAGCTCCTGCATCGCGCCTTTCAGCATCTTGATGGTCTTGTCGGCGATTTCCTCTTGCAGGAACAGCACGCGCAGCGCCGAGCAGCGCTGGCCGGCGCTGTCGAAAGCGGAGGAGATCGCATCTTGCACGACTTGCTCCGGCAAGGCCGACGAGTCGACGATCATGGCGTTCTGGCCGCCCGTTTCGGCGATCAGCACGATCTCGGCCGCTTCCTGGACGGCGCGTTTGGCCAGCGTGCGGTTAATCAGCTGGGCCACTTCGGTCGAGCCGGTGAAAATCACGCCCTTGACGCGCGTATCCTCGCACAGGCGGGCGCCGACGACTTCGCCGCGTCCCGGCAGCAATTGCAGGGCGGCGCGGGGAATGCCGGCTTCGTGCAGCAGCTCGACGGCGCGGTAGGCGATCAGCGGCGTCTGCTCGGCCGGCTTGGCCAGCACCACGTTGCCGGCGGCCAGCGCGGCGGCGACCTGGCCGGTGAATATGGCCAGCGGGAAGTTCCACGGGCTGATGCAGGCCACCGGGCCCAGGGCCAGGGTGTTGCTGGCGCCCTGCACCTGCACCGCGTAATAGCGCAGGAAGTCGACCGCTTCGCGGATTTCCGCGACGGCGTTCGGCAGCGACTTGCCGGCTTCGCGGATCGCCATCGCCATCAGTTCCAGCTGATGCGTCTCGAACAGGTCGGCGGCGCGCAGCAGCGCGGCGGCCCGCAGCGAGGGTTCCGTGGTCTGCCAATCCATGGCGAAGTCGCTGGCGCTGGTGAGCGCCGTGGCGACGTCGACGGCGCTCGCTTCAACCAGCTGGCCGACGATGTCGCCGTTGCGCGCCGGATTGGTCACCGCCTGCGACGGCTGGCCGACGCTGACCGGACCGGCCAGCAGCGGCGAGGCGTGCCAGTTGCGCGGCGCGGCCAGCGCGTCGGCGATGGCGCGCAGCACGTCTTCGTTGGACAAGTCCAGGCCGGCCGAGTTCCGGCGTTCGGCGCCGAACAGGTCCAGCGGCAGCGCGATGCCGGTGTGCGGCACGCCGCCCTGTTCGCGCGCCAGCGCCAGCGGATCCTTGATGAGCGTGTCTATGGCGATGCTTTCGTCGACGATCTGGTTGACGAAGGACGAGTTGGCGCCGTTTTCCAGCAGGCGGCGCACCAGGTAGGCCAGCAGGGTTTCATGCGAGCCGACCGGCGCGTAGATGCGGCAGGCCTTGTCCAGATTATCCTTGCCGACGACCTGGTCGTACAAGGTTTCGCCCATGCCGTGCAGGCACTGGAATTCGTAGTCGGTCACGCCGTCGCGCTTGGCCCAGGTGAAAATCGTCGCCAGGGTTTGCGCGTTGTGGGTGGCGAATTGCGGATAGATCACGCTGGTCGCGCCCAGCAATTTTTGCGCGCAGGCCAGGTAGGACACGTCGGTGTAGACTTTGCGCGTGTAGACCGGGTAGCCGCTCATGCCATCGACCTGGGCGCGCTTGATTTCGGCATCCCAATACGCGCCCTTGACCAGGCGCACCATGAATTTGCGGCCGCTGCGCTTGGCCAGGTCGATCAGGAAATCGATGGCGTAGGGGCAGCGTGTTTGATATGCCTGCACCTCGAAGCCGATGCCGTCGAAACCGGCCAGATCGGGATCGTAGGCCATCGCTTC
>NZ_JANXMI010000130.1 GCF_025354735.1 Rugamonas sp. | reverse complement strand
GATTTCTTCAAGGCTTACAACGACCATTACGGCCACGTGGCCGGCGACGCCTGCCTGCGCGCGGTGGCGCAGGTGCTGGGCGCGCACGGCCGCCGCGGCAGCGACCTGGTGGCGCGCTACGGCGGCGAGGAATTCGTGCTGCTGGCGGCCGCCACCGGGACCGCCGACGCCTTCGGCCTGGCCGAGGCCATCTGCGCGGCGCTGGCGCGGCAGGGGCTGCCGCACGCGCAGTCGCCGCTGGCCATCGTCACCATCAGCATCGGCGTGGCGGTGATGCCGGCCACCGAGGACGGCGCGCCCGAGGCGCTGCTCAAGGCGGCCGACGCCGCGCTGTACCGCGCCAAGGACCAGGGCCGCAACCAGGCGCTGCTGTCGCGGCCGGCGGGGTGAGCATCGCGCGGCGCGATGCAAGGAGACGCGTGCGCTGCGGTGAGTCCGATGCAATGCCCGCCCGGCGATGCGGCGATGCGGCGCCGACCGCGCCGGCGGCATGTGCCGCCGCTTGCTACACTGGCGGCATGAAACACACCGCATCCGAACCCACATCCCCGCCCGATCACGATCCCATGCCGGCCGAGCCGCGCCGTCCCGCCAGCGATGAGTGCTGCCACAGCGGCTGCCAGTTCTGCGTGCAGGATCTCTACGAAGACGAACTGGACCGCTATCGCGCCGAGCTGGCCAAATGGCGGGAACGCCATCCCGACTATGGGCCGGCTCGGCGCGCGCGGCCATCCTGACGCCGCCTCGAATTCAGCCAGCCTTCACCGTCGCTGGAAGTGGCGCGCGGGATCGCGCGTGTACGCCGCGCCGCCGAAGCGCGTCTTCCAGTATCGAGATGAATCGGCCGATCAGTGGGCCAATGAGTGGGCCGATAAGTGAGCCGATGAGTGAGCCGATGAATTAGGCGATGAGTGAGCCGGCCGGCCAAGCGGCCGCCCGCTCACCCGTCAAAAGGTTTCCCACTCGTCGCCGCTGGTGTCGGCCGCCACCGTCTGTTTGAGCGAGGGCCGGGCGGCCGCCTTGGGCGCCGGCGCCTTGGCCAGGGCCGGCCGCGGCGCCGGACGCACCGCCGCCGCCACTGATACCGACGCCGGCGGCCGCGCCACCGACTTGCGGCGCGCCGGCGGCGGCGTCATTGCGGCCATCATCGTCGCGCTGAGCTTGAAGCGGCACACGACCTGGCTCAGCTGGGCCGCCTGGTCCTGCATCGATTCGGCCGCCGCCGCCGCCTCCTCGACCAGGGCCGCGTTCTGCTGCGTCACCTGGTCCATATGCACGATGGCGTGGTTGACCTGCTCGATGCCGGTGCTCTGCTCCTGGCTGGCGGCCGTGATCTCGCCCATGATGTCGGTCACGCGCGTGATGCTGGCGACGATTTCCTCCATCGTCGCGCCGGCCTGGTTGACCAGCTCGGACCCGGCCTCGACCTGCTCGACCGAATTGTTAATCAGCGTCTTGATGTCCTTGGCGGCCGCCGCCGAGCGCTGCGCCAGGTTGCGCACCTCGCCGGCGACGACGGCGAAGCCGCGGCCCTGCTCGCCGGCGCGGGCCGCCTCGACGGCCGCGTTCAAGGCCAGGATATTGGTCTGGAAGGCGATGCCGTCGATGACGGAAATGATGTCGACGATCTGGCGCGACGAGGCGTTGATCGAGGCCATGGTGCCGACCACCTGGCCGACCACGTCGCCGCCCTTGACGGCGATGCCCGACGCCGACCGCGCCAGCACGTTGGCCTGGCGCGCGTTGTCGGCGTTCTGCTTGACGGTGGAGGTCAGCTCCTCCATCGACGACGCCGTCTCCTCCAGCGAGCTGGCCTGCTGCTCCGTGCGCGACGACAAATCCTGGTTGCCGGCCGCGATCTGCGCCGACGCCACGGTGATGGTGTCGGTGCCGCTGCGCACCTGCCCGACCAGCGACTGCAAGCTCTTGTTCATGTCGCTGAGGGCCTGCATCAGCTGCCCCGTTTCGCAGTTGGTGCTGGCCTCGATGTCGTGGGTGAGGTCGCCGTCGGCGACGTCGCGCGCCAGCGCCAGCGCCTCCTGCAAGGGCCGCGACACCATGCGCGCGATCCACAGCGCCAGCGCGAAGCCGATGCCGATGTTCAGCACCAGCAGCACGATCTGCCACTGGCGCGCGCCGACGTAAATGGCGGTGGCGGCGTCGCTGGCGCTGACGCCGCCGTCGGTGTTGAGCTTGACGAGCTGGTTGATGCGCTGGTTCATCTCGCCCATGGTCTTGAGCGAGGAACCGGTCAGCACGGCGCGCGCCTCGGTCTTCTGGTTCAGGCGCGACAGGCCGATGATCTTGGCGTGGTCGGCCATGTAACTGTCCCACAGCTTGGTGAACTGATCGTACAGCGTCTTTTCCTCGGGGCTGGACACCAGCTTGGCGTAGCGTTCGCTGTCCTTCTTCATCGTCGCCGCCGAATCGCCCATCGACGCCTCGTACTTGGCCATGCCGGCGGCCTCGTCGTTGAGGATGTGGGCCAGCTCCCAGCGCCGCATGTCGCCGACGTCGGTGCGGATCGACATGATGGCCTGCACGCTCGGCATCCAGTTTTCGGACAGGTCGCTGGAAGCCTGGTTGATGCGCCCCATCGACACGATGGCGGTGACGCCCATGATGAGCGTCAGCAGCAGGACCAGGCTGAAGGAGATGATGAGCTTGGTGGCGATTCTGAGGTCATAGAACCATTTCATGGACAGTTTTCCTTATGACGTTATACGGTAGGCGGCTACGCACGGTGGACGCGGTACGCACGGGGGCTCCGCTGGCAAGTATGCGCCATGTTGGCCGCCCTGCCTTCTGCTTTAGGAGGGTGTCGGCTGCGCGCAACAATCGCGGCGGGCCGGATGGAAAACGGCACCGCGCCGGCGGCGGCGGCCGGCTTGCCGCTTGCCGTACAACGCGGCGGCCTCAGCCATGCATACCGTGGCGGGGGGCATTGATGTACGCTGGCGTACGGATAGAATGGTCTAGACAGACTATCATCGTCCCCATAACAATTTCCCCCACGGATCGGACCCAGGCCATGAACAGCATCCACCGCACGCCCGCCGATCCCGGCATGCCGCCCGACGTCGCCGCCGCCAAGCCGGCCCGGGTGTCGTGGCTGGCCAAGCTCGGCCCCGGCCTCATCACCGGCGCCGCCGACGACGACCCCAGCGGCATCGCCACCTATTCCCAGGCCGGCGCGCAATTCGGCTTCGGCATGCTGTGGACCGTGCTGCTGACGTATCCGCTGATGGTGGGCATCCAGGTCATCAGCGCCCGCATCGGCCGGGTCAGCGGCCACGGCCTGGCCACCAACATCCGGCGCCACTTCCCGCGCTCGCTGCTCTACCTCATCGTCGGCCTGCTGCTGGTGGCCAACACCATCAATATCGCGGCCGACGTCGCCGCCATGGGCCAGGCGCTGCAACTGCTGGCCGGCGGCCCGTCGCAGCTGTACGCGCTGGGCTTCGGCATGGTCTCGCTGCTGCTGCAAGTGTTCATCCCCTACCGCAATTACGTGCGCATCCTCAAATGGCTGACGCTGGCGCTCATGGCTTACGTGGCCACGGTGCTGGTGGTGCAAGTGCCGTGGTTGACGGTGCTGCACGACACGCTGATCCCGCCGCTGTCGTGGAAGGCCGCCTACCTGACGACGGTGGTGGCCGTGTTCGGCACGACGATCAGCCCCTATCTGTTTTTCTGGCAGGCGTCGCAGGAAGTGGAGGATATGCAGGCCGATCCGCACGCCCTGGCCTTGAAGCGCGCGCCGCACCAGGTCAGCACCAACTTCAACCGCATCAAGGCCGACACCGTGATCGGCATGGGCTTTTCCAACGTGGTCGCGTTCTGCATCATCCTGACCACGGCCGTCACGCTGCACGCCCACGGCATCGGCAACATCGACTCGTCGGCGCAGGCCGCGACGGCGCTGCGGCCGATCGCCGGCGAGTTCGCGTTTTTGCTGTTCAGCCTGGGCATCATCGGCACCGGGCTGCTGGCCGTGCCGGTGCTGGCCGGCTCGGCCGCCTACGCCATGGCCGGCGCCTTCGGCTGGACCGGCAGCCTGGAAGCGCAGCCGAAGGCGGCGAAAAAATTCTACGCCATCATCGCCGGCGCCACCCTGGTCGGCGCCGCGCTGTGCTTCACGCCGGTCGACCCGATCAAGGCGCTGTACTGGAGCGCGGTGGTCAACGGCGTGATTTCGGTGCCCATCATGGTGGTGATGATGTTGATGGCGCGGCGCCATGCCATCATGGGCAAGCTGGTCATTTCGCAGCGGCTCAAGCTGCTCGGCTGGTTGTGCACCGGCGTCATGGCGCTGGCCGTGGTGGCCATGTTCGCCACGCTGGGCGGTTAGCGCGGCATGGAAAATCGCCGCCTGTCGTTGCGGGGTCTGCCCCCGGTGTCGGCGCCGCTGGCGCGGCCATCGGCATCGCCCCTTGGTCGCGCGGCCCATCTGCGGTAAGCTGGCGCATCTGAAACCGAGCGGAGTGGCAACGATGTCGAACAACTGGATCAAGCGCGGTCTGTCGCTGCTGCTGATGGCGGCGCTGGCGCTGCCGGCGCTGGCCCTGGACCGCCCCTTCCCGCCGGCCACCAAGCGCGCCAAGTTGACGCCCGGCGTGTTCCCGTCCATCAGCCTGAACGGCGTGGCGCGGCAGTTGTCGGCCGGGGCCCGCATCTTCAACCGCAACAACACCATCGACATGCTGGGCGCCGTCTCCGGCAGCAACATCGTCGTCAACTACACCGAAGACGCCATGGGCTACGTCGACCGCGTGTGGATACTCACGCGCGACGAAGCGGCTCACGACTTGCCGACCATGGATG
>NZ_JANXMI010000105.1 GCF_025354735.1 Rugamonas sp. | reverse complement strand
AGAGCTTACGCGCCCACTCGAGGACCGTCGCCATGGGCTCGTCGCGCGACACTTGTAGGCGCGGCGCGACCAGCGATTGTGCGCGCTTGAGCGGCGGCGCCGCGCCGTCTTCGAGTTTTCGCTTTGCCCCGCTCGGCGCAGAGACTGGCACCAGCACTGCTGGCGCCGTCGTTGCCGTCGGTGCCGTTGTTGCTGGTGGTGTCGTCATTTCTGGTGTTGCCGTCGGTGCTGTTAATGCGGTTCGGCATGTTGATGAATAGGGCCACTGAGTCTAACGACGCAATCCGGCCAATAGCTGCCCTTCAAAAATCGAATGCACACATCTACTTCAACCGGATGGATTCTCTTAGCGATTGCTGTGGTGACTTTGGGCCTCGACGCTATCGCCATGCGCAAGGTATTCACCTCGCCGTTCTACGAGCCTACTCAACGGTGGTCGCAAGCAGCTCTTATCTTGCTCGTGCCAATATTTGGTGCTTATCTAACTTGGTACTTGGCGCGTGAGCATACGCCACTATTCCAATCGCCGCCCGTTGACCATGTTAAGGATATTGACCCTACATGCGGAGACATTGATTATCATGGGTGAGATTGCCGAGACCGCCTATGGCCAAACCGGACATGGCGCGATTAAATTTAAGGGCTACAAATGAGAAAATTAGTAGGCGCATTTCTGTTCTTGGTCGCGCCCATTGCATTTTGCGCCGACCTTAAGCCGTCCGAGTTGGCTGCTGTGCAGGTAGTGGACCAGTTTGTTCAGGGCTGTTTTATGAGCTTCCCATATCCCGAGAAGTTCACGGAATGGGTGGCACAGCGAGGTTTTCAAAAGCTGTCAGACACGGATGCGTCAGCATATCTGGGTAGCTATTCTGGAAACGCCTGGAGTGTTAGGCTGGATAACTCGCGTTTCGTCCTAACGAGTGTCGGAGCGAGCGCATGCAACGTCTTTGCAAATGATTTAGACGAGTCGATGACCAAAAATCTGGTTGTTGGCTTCTTGGAATACCTGAAGACTCAAGGGGCTACTTATCAATCGATGACCGTAAATCCAGCTAGCGCGACTGCTGGCCTATCCAGCATGAACTATGCTGTGTCGATGGGAGGCCAAGTCGTTATGAATTTAATTTTGACCGTTGCTGCGCCAAGGAGTGGCAAATTCCAAGTTGCGCTTACTGCAGCCAAAGTGGCAACTTGATATTTGCACGCGAACATCGCTGGCCGCGTACGGCCAGTAGGTCGTATGCCGCGTCATCGTTTGCAGAGGCAAAAGAGAATAGATGAATAAGCTCGGATTCGCAAATTTGTTGGCGCAGAACTGGAACAAGTAATGGACATACAATGAATGAGACCTTATTTTTACTAATCAACGCGGATCAACACTCACCCCGATTCCTGCTGGGCTTCGCGGTCTTTGCAGCCGACTATTTACTTTACATCGTCCCGCTGGCGCTGACAGTCATGTGGTGTTGGGGGGAACGGCGTGAGGTTGCGTTTCGCGCCCTGTGCGTTAGCTTGATTGCCCTGGGCCTTGGCCAGATCATCAGCGCCTTCTATGTTCATCCGCGGCCATTCATAGTGCCAATCGGTCACACGTTTGCGCAGCATGCTGCGGACGCGTCGTTCCCCAGCGATCACGGCCTGCTGATGTTCTCGATCAGTTTCGCATTCTTGCTGTGCCGTGAGTTGCTGCTCGGCGGGGTAATGTTAGCGCTCGGGGTTCTGGTCGCCTAGTCGAGAATTTATCTCGGCATCCATTTCCCCTTCGATATGGCTGGGGCTGCCGTCGTGGCGGCTGCCGCATGTGTAATCGTCTGGAGCGCCTGGAACGCGCTTGGCACGAAGTTGATGACTGCGGTCGAAGCGCTTTACAAGATGATGTTTTCATTCGCAATTGCGCGAAATTGGATGAAGAATTAAGAAACGCTTTCGGCCAGATGCGGACGACTCCGCACATTCGATTCATACCGTTGTGCCTCGGTCGGTCAGCTAAGGCCGACGCTGTTAGCAGTACAATGTTAATTATCTAAAATGAATAAGTGCCCCAATAGTCATGAGCATAGAATTCCTTCGTACACCTCTTGAGAAAGCCAGCTACTTGGCCACGCTGCTTTCTTCCCACGCCAGCGCCGGCAAAGCCGATACGAATGAATACAGCACGCTTCGGCAGGAACTTTTGTCGATGCCAGATATTGAGAATCGTGTACCGTCATTTGTGCGGGTGAATCGAGACTTGGCGTCTTTCTGGCACTTCATCCAGCCAAAATTCAAGACTTACCAAGAGCGCCGTACTTTTATTTCGGAACAATTCACTCCTTTACTAGATTTTTTGGAATTCGGCAGCTTGAAGGGGGATTCCATATTCAAGCAGGCTCCCGGCCTAATCCCCAAGATGCCGAAAATTCGCAGGAGGCGGTGACATCGAGCCAGTTGCGCGGAACAAGCGGAAAGTCTTTATTGTGCATGGTCGTGACAATGAAGCAAAACAGGAGGTGGCGCGGTTTCTTTCGGACCTCGGACTCGAACCAATTATTTTGCACGAGCAGGCCAGTTCGGGCATGACAATTATTGAAAAAATCGAACGGTATACCAACGACGCTGACTTCGCCCTCGTACTTTATACGCCTTGTGACCATGGGCGAGGTGTGCATGAAACCAAGGTTGCTGCCCGCAGTCGTGCGCGGCAGAACGTTGTCTTCGAACATGGGTACTTAATGGCCAAACTTGGCCGTGAAAATGTCTGTGCGTTGGTAAAGGGTGAAATTGAAACACCAAACGACATTAGTGGGGTTGTGTACGTTACCCTCGACGGCTTCGGTGGCTGGAAGAGCCAGGTGGCAAAAGAATTGAAGGTCTGCGGTTACGTTCTGAAGAATGGATTTTAGTCTTGCAGCGGGCGTAAACCAAGCGTGCTCCGAAATTGCATCAGTCCGCTTCGGGACGGCATCGCCCTGGGAGTGAGAATTCGTGAGTTTTTTTGCAGATGAGCAAGCTGCTATCCTGAACGCGGTCGGCCGGGTTCGGCCGGGTTCGGCCAAAAGCCGCCCTTGGAACGGAATATATGATCAGAAAAATAGTGTTAGGAGTCGTAACGCTCGCAGTGGCGCAAAGCGCTTTCGCAGTAGAAAATAGCCCGAAAAACGGAAACGGCGAACTCGATCCATTTGCGCCTGCTATCGTAGCCTCTTCACGTGTATGCTCTGAGCGGCATCCTGAAAACGCGAAGTACTACCAAGCTGCTGTTAAGGCTGTTTTTTATGGGCATCAGAAAGAATACGAACAGCTGGGCAATGATGCCGAGTTTCAGAAAAAACTTCGGGAATTTAGAACGCAGGCAGCTACCAAGTCCAAAGCTCAACTAGACAGCGAGTGTGAAGATATTCTGGCAATGGGCAAAGAAGCAATGCAACAGCGCAAACATCAGAAATGACAGGCTGCCCCCGGCCACAAGCAGACCTAAAAAATTAGTGTATTTTCGATAGTAAATATATAGGCTTTGGATGAGACTTTATAAAATAATTCCGGCAGTTTTGTTTTCACTATCCGTTTGTTCAATCGCGAACGCAGCTGAATTATGTGCAGCAGTTGCGGATGCAAATAACGGTAAAGTAATTTTTGAGAGAGGCGAATGTAGTCAACAAGTTACGCCTGCTTCTACATTTAAGATAGCGATTAGTTTGATGGGCTATGACTCCGGGTTTCTAAAGGACGAGCATACCCCGATGCTCCCATATCGCCAAGGTTATGTCGACTGGAACGAGTCATGGCTCCACCCTACGGACCCAACTAAATGGATACATGATTCTGTCGTATGGTATTCGCAGCAGGTTACTACATCGCTTGGAAAAGAACGTTTCACCGCATATGTTAAGGAGTTTCAATATGGAAACGCTGATGTTTCCGGAGACGCTGAAAATGATGGTTTGACCATGTCCTGGATTTCTTCATCGCTACGGATATCTCCCTTGGAACAGTTGTCCTTTTTGATGAGAGTGGTAAACCGGCAACTGGGCGTCAGCAAACATGCGTACGATATGACGGACGTAATCACGAAGCTTGAGAAGTCGCCTGACGGCTGGGAAATACATGGGAAAACCGGTGCTGCTTCTGGCTTAGGGTGGTACGTCGGCTGGGCATCGAAAAAGGGGCGGACATTTACGTTTGCACGTTTGATTCGACGAGATAAGTCTGACCCACAGGACGTTTCCGCCGGTGTACTGGCGCGCGATGCTTTTATTAGTGAATTTCCCAAAGTGATTGATAGCTTTGGGCACTAACTTTGGGAGCTGCGCCGTCAAGATGGTGGCCGTCTTCGGCCAGTACCAGACCGTAGTACACGTAGTTAGTTCCATAATTCATTAAAAAATATACATGGCAATTGAACATAAAAAGAAAATCACTCCGACTTGGACCGACGTTAAGATGAAATTGGCTGAGTTCGACCGCGCAGGTCTTATTGCACTCGTACAAGACATGTATTCGAATAAAGAGAATCAAGCTTTTCTGCATGCTCGCTTTGGGCTCGGTGTCGATACCCTGAAGCCATACAAGGCCACGATTTCTCGGTGGATGAGGCCCGACTTAATCAAGCACCATGACATTTCAGTTTCCAAGGCTAAGAAGGCGATATCCGATTACAAGAAAGCAGTTGGACACGCAGAGGATGTGCTTGAACTAATGATTTTTTATTGTGAAGAAGCAGCGGGATTTAGCGATGAATTCGGCATGGATGACGAAGGTTATTTCGATTCCTTGCTCCGTATGTTCGTTCAGGTGCTAAGGTTGTTAGCTGACTTCCCGATGGAGCAGCGAAATGCTGTCCTGATTCGTCTTGACCAAGTAAGAAAACTTAGTCATAAATTCGGGTATGGTGTTGGTGATGAAATGGATGATTTACTTGAAGAGTATGTGCCACTTGAGTGACTTGGTGACAGCAGTCGGCCAAAAACAGTCGTTGCTGTAGAGCTCGGATGCTCGCTACTTCTACGTCGATGGCGAACAGTTTAGTTATGAGAAAAATACTTGTATCAGTTGCTTGGGTAGTTCTGGGAAACGTCGCATTCACTGCGCTGTATGTCGCATTGACGTTACAATTTAATCCCTCCGTAACACATGACGAATCGTACGAATTTGGAAATAGCTACGGTGCATATTTTTTCCTTTTGTCGGTGGTGCTAGTCATCTATTTAGCGATGACCAATCGGCTTCCGGGAGGAAAATCTGCTCGATCTAAATGAAATCCTCGTACGGCTATCGGCCAATAGCGGCCCGACATGGACAGGTTTTTGGGGGTTCGGCAGCCACCAGTATTGGAGCAGAATTTGAAATTTTTATTCACGACACAGTCCACAGATTGGGAAGTTGTTGCTTCTCTATTTGAGCAGGTGGGCTGGACCGGACGGCGTCCGGATGAAATTCGTAGTGCATTTGAAAAAAGTAGCCATGTTATATTTATCTATGATGCCGATGAGCTAGTTGCGTTCGGACGTACCATGGACGATGGGCAATATTACGCGTTGCTTGTAGATGTCGTCGTAAAGCCTGGCCATCAGCAGCTAGGTTTGGGAAGAGAAGTAGTCAATCATCTCAGGTCGAAGTTGGCGTGCTATAAATTTATAACGTTGACAGCAGCCCCAGGAAAAGAGGATTTTTATCTGAAATTGGGCTGGCAGCGACAAGCAACCGCGCTAATTTGGCCGGTCTCCGAGGAGCAGAGGAAATTGCACGTTGCGTCTTGAACAAATCCGCAATGCTCGCTATCGGCCACAACCAGACCTTCAAAAAAACATTTGAATCAGAGGAATCTTGGGTAATTTTGATAGATCAACCGCATGCCTTCGTCTATTTGGCAATAACTTGGACCCAAGTGAGATTAGTCTATTGTTAGGCTGCCAGCCAACCGTTGCGGAATTCCGTGGAGAGATCGTTCGGTATCCGTCTGGCCGCGAACGAATTGCTCGAGTTGGTCAATGGCGTCTCGAGGCGAAAGATGTCGAGCCAGAGAATCTTGCGGATCAGATCCGATGGTTGTTGACTCAAGTTACTGAAGATCTGAGCGTATGGCAACGTCTTCAGCGGATGTGCGAAATGAACCTTTTTTGTGGTCTATTTATGGCAAGTAGCAACGACGGCGTATCAATTCCACCAAGCGTTATGCTTATGCTGGGCCAACGTGGAATTGCGCTAGATTGCGACGTCTATAGCTATTTGGACGACCAGGAAGCCTGATCTGCGCCGCTGACGGCCAAAAGCAGACGTAGAAAAGTTAAAGCAACGGGGTTCGCATGAAATAATTTAGGTTTAATATTTTCGGTTCGTTTATTGTTATCACTGGCAATGCCGGGGCCAGGTGCGCTTTCTACCTTGGGGCCGACGGGAAGCGCAGGCCGGCACATTTCGTTGTCCCAGATGACGTCGCTGACCATGAGCTGTGTGAGTATCTGGCCGATCTATACCATGAACATGCGACACCTCGAAATTGCACAGCCGTCCAGATATCATGACGACGGCGTTCGGCCACAGGCGGGCAACTCGGCTATGGTTCCGCCAAAAAACCGATGACCGCTGCGGATTCAATCGTGCAGGCGCGTCTCTGGTGTTTTGGAGGTTAATTCAGGTTTTGGTACATTATCGTGCAATCGTATATTGAAGCCCTGCTCAGGATGGAAATTGGCGAAATAGGAGTGACCATGCCAGAGAAAAAGAAACAACATTTTGTTCCGCAGTTCTATCTACGAAATTTTTCGAAAGATGCCTCAGAGAAATGCATAAGTATTTTTAATATTGCTCGACGCAAAGTTATTGGCTCCGCCAGCTTAAAAGATCAGTGTTATGAAGACTATTTTTACGGAAAAGACCTCATAGCGGAAAACATGTTCAGCGTTATCGAGGGGCAGGCGTCCAAGGTAATCAGTGGAATCATAGACAGAAATGAGGTTCCGAGAAAATTGAGTCCAGAGCACGACACGTTGTTGATGCATGTGCTAATGCAGCACGCTCGGACCAAACATATGGCCGATTCTACCGAACAGCAGGTCGGGGAGTTTGCGAAAATAATACTATCGAAGAAAACCAGCGTATCCGAGTATCTCAACGAGGTTTCCATACGATTGACTGAACCAACTGAAATTCCCATTTCGGTTGCAATTAAGGGACGCCCACTGCTTGATGATTTACATTTCAAGATTTTGATCAACGCAACTGATGTCGATTTTATTACTAGCGACAATCCGGTTGTGCGGCGTAATCAGTTTGCATGCGGGCGCAAGACATTTAATAATATTGGATTTGCATGTATTGGTCTGCAGATATTTTTTCCGCTATCTCCAAAGCATATAGTTATTTTTTACGATTCAAAAATATATAAAATTGGATCCAAGAATTCAACTGAATGTATCATCAAAAACAAATCAGATGTCCACCGCCTGAATGAATTGCAGGTGCTTAATGCGGATGAAAATCTCTACTTTTCGGACGTGGGACAAAAATCGAACGTTTTTTCAGCTTTTTTTTCCTCTTTGTCATTTCATTCAAAAAATAGGCCCATTCTTGAAGAAGGGCCGGCGCAAGATCAGGGGAATGGCAGGTTTGGATCGATGGTTCGCATGCACACGCCGGAACAGAGTAAGAAACTTGAGCTTTCTTTCGTGAAGCTGCACCGCCTTATTTCTCGCGATGAACTAGACCATGTCGGCCCCTTGGTGCGTAACGTCGACATGGTTTATGCTGTCCAGGAATTTCAGCGGCTGGTTGATCGAGGCATCTACCGTATCAACGAGTTTAATGATTATCTTGCCAGCAAACGTACCGATTATCGAATGTAATTTTGAACGGGCTTCGTTTTCTTGAAGACAAAATTGCCATAATTATAATGGCTGGGCAGCATGTTATTCAAAAGTGGCTTGAAACGTTATCGCCGAAGGTCCGATTTGGGGCGGAAGCGGGCCTTCCCGTTATTTAATACTTAAGGGTGCAGACAATAGCATCGCTATCTCCGGTGTGAAAAAATTTCCCGATAGTACGTCTACACGATACTAAGCCGATGTCCTAACAGCTTGGCCATACCGGCTGTTTATGCGCTGCGGCCGGCCTTCTGCTATCGTTGGCCGGCCGCAGATTAAACACTAATTCCAGCGATTTCAGGTGTGAACCGGTAGACCCTAGAAGGCCCAATACCCGGCAATCTCACTTGCCGAGTAGGCCCCCCGTCGCTATCGGCCACCAGCAATCCACGCTCGACAAGCAAGCGCGCAACCGTTTTGTGATTGAAACCCTTGCATATTTCATCCCTAAATACCTCAGTCAAAACGAAATACTCCTGCTTGGACTCTTCCGCGTCAGCCGGATGCACCTTGTCACCATAGGCCTTGTGATGGTCCGAGTTGGAGTTGATGGCCATTCCGTCACGTGTCAGCAGGCGTTTGAAGCCGGCGCGGTTGATCGTGTTCGGTTTGTGGTCATCGGTCGCACGATGCCACCACACGAAACGCGCCTCACCGTGCGCCTGGAAGAAACCGCTCACCTGACGCAGTATCGACACGTGCTCGACATTGCCGGCGCCGCCACGGCCTTCCAGCCAAGCCGCAAAGCAGGTACGTGCCGCTGCTACGGCCTCGCCCACCGCCCAGCCCGTAATGCCCGCAGTCGTCGCCAATTCGCCAGCCATCCCCACCAAAGCAAAGCGCGTTGCCACCCGCGCCACCTGCCCATGGGAATCAGGCGGGCATATTTCTCTCGCCATTTCCGCCACTCCTGACGGTAACGCGTCGGACAGCGAAGCGGCGTGCTGCACGGCGTACTCAATGAAGGCCATGCCGGCCGTGCCATAATGCTGCTGCGCCTTGCCGACCAAATGATCAGAAAGCGACGCGCCACTGGCAAAGCCGTTGAGCACCTCATAAACACCAAGCCCTCGCCCCGCATCGGCGGCGATATGGGCCATCCGCACATCGTGGCCCGCCTTGGTTCCCTTGCCGGCCTGCTCCATGTGGTTAGCTAGACTCACCTCACCATCCGACAGGAACAGCACGCGCCAAGTCGCCACCTTGCGCGCCGTGGCCGTTTGCGTGGCACGTCCCTTGCCGGCCTCGTTCGCCAACATGTACACGGTATCGCCCACTACTTTAGGATCGACTTGGGCGATTTCGTCCAACAACAGCAAGGCATCGCTATGCTGGGCGGCCACCGTCTCCAGCGCGTTGTCGGTCATGCGCCAGTTGCGCGGGTAGTCCTTGCCGCCAAACACCGATCCGGCCACCTTGAACGCGGAACTCTTACCGCTGGAACTGTCGCCCCAAATGTGGAAGCCTCCAGACGGCACGCGCGCCAAGTGCAGCAATGGCGCGGCGAACGCGGCCGACAGGCAGAACAACATGCGGGAATTGCCCCTGCAATGGTATGACACTTCGTCGCGCCACTCCGCCAGGGTTCCGCGTTGCTTGAACTGCGAGACGACGCCGCCCGCCGCCTGAAACATCACCTTCTCGTCGCCGTCGCCGATGGTGCGATCCGGCAGCACATAAGCGTGGTCATGCCAGCCGATGCGATCAGTACAGCGCACGCGCACATCGGTCTGCTGGGTCTGGATATAGACGCTCAAATGGTTCTTTGCCGCCGTACCCGAGCCGATGCGCAGCCCCATCGATAACAATGTGGCGCGGTACTGCGTGCCATCTCCGGCAAGCATACTGGCGTGCATTGCCCAACGCTTGGCGTTGCCATCGCCGTCTTGGAATTCCAGCAGATAGCCCCAATCCTCATTAGCGTCCCCGCGCGACTTGGCCGGAACGTGCAACTCGCTACAGATCCACTGCGCCGGCAACGGATCGCCTTGCTGGCTGAAGCCGTGAAACCATACACCGTCTTCATCGACATGGAAGAACGGCCGAGAAGCCTGACCAGTGCCCTTGCCGTCCGCCCTCGCATTCGGTGCGCTTGCCTTCTTGGCCTCCTTGCCGCCCGCGTTCCTACCTGTAGCATTCGGCATGCCCTTAACTGGAGGATCAAGCACAATGGCAGCGGCTACAGCGCCCTGCTGATCAGCGTCAGCAGCCGCCCCGGTCACTTTCGCAATCGCCGCCGCCAGTTGCACGTGCACGGCCTCGATGCCCAGCGCCACCGCCAAGTCATTGAAGTCCGACGCACCGGCCGCCAGTCCTTGCGGCTTGCACCAATGGCCGTCCACGGCAGCGGCGGCGGCGGTTGCCGATACGATGCCGGGGTTCTTGCCGGTTTTCTCTTCGGTCTCCTTGTCGTCATCGGCGCACAGCAGCAAGTGGGCTTGTGGCAGCAGCTTACGCACCGTAGCCACCACATGGCGCACATTGGCCTCATTGAACGCCACGACCACCGCGTGGCCTGTGGCCGCATGCAGCGTGGCCGCCGTCGCGTAGCCTTCCGCGATCAGTACCCAAGCCGACGCCGCCATGTCTCCCAGCACATGGAAGCAGCCCGAGACGCGGCCTCCAGCGAGGAAGCGCTTATCACCCTTGGCGACGATCCGCTGCACGTTCCAAAGCTTGCCCGTGCCGTCGCGCAACGGCACCAGCAGCACGCCACCGGGCAGGAAGCGCAAGCCAAACGCCTGCACGCCCTTGCGGTCCAGATAAGGGCTATCGCCCGTCTCAGATGCGCCGGCCCATACCTGCGCCGCCTCGACCGCTGCCGCCTCCTGTTTCGTTACCAGCTCGGCGGCCGCTACCCGGTCGCGCTCCTCGCGCTTTTGGCGGATACGCGCCTTATCTGCGCCCGACAGCGGAACGGCCGCCGCGTACTCCTTGGGATTAAAGCCGCTCTTCTTGGCCTCCGCGATTAGTGTACCAATCGTCACTTTCCCGCCCGGTTTAAAACTGAGCCAAGTCGATTTAACGGCCTTGGCGTCGAAGCTTGCACCGCTCTCACTCCAGTCATTGAACAGATCGTATCCACCCTCACCAAACTCCGATTTCAACGCCATGCCAATACGCCACCACAGGTCACGATCATTCGCTGGGATGAACGTCAGCGCGGCGCGGGCAGCATCCACACTGACCGGATATGCGTTGTTACTACTCATTACTTATTCCTTTCTTTTCCTGCTGTATGCGCGCGAGATACCCCGCCTCAAATGCGGCCACACAAGCCAGCAAACGCGGCATGATGGCGCGACGACGGGCCGGTCCATGTATGCCAGCGCCAGCACCAATGGAGCGCTCCAGCGCGGCTTTAAAACGTCGCACGGCCAGCGCGCTATGGTCTTGCAAGCCGATGAATTCAGCATCGGCGACAAGGAAGCACGCGGCAGCCGCCGCGCCGGCATCGACACAGCACTGAAACTCGTCAGATACAGAGAGCGCGACCGGCCGCAAATGCGCGCCGCCAAGGTTCTCCAGCTGCGCTAAGCTGGCAACACGAAGGGACGCGGCAAGGGTCGGCAGATAAGAATCGCCCAAGCTGGGCAACAGGGTGCTGAAGGAGCGCGAATCACGCATGACGCACCTCCTTACGGCACATCACAGCATCGCGCTCACCATACAACGCAACCGAATATGCCAGGCTGTCACCGACACCGCGCAGGTATTGCCCTTCCACGGCCAAGTGTCGGAGCAGGCCGCCGAGGGAGAACAGCGTATGCGACGAAAGGCTTTCCTCTCCGCTAGTACCTGCCGCCTCCATCAACTGGCCGATGGCCTCAATCCCGCTAAGGATCGTGTTGCCAGCAACGTGCGAATGCGCCTCCGCTGCCGATGCTATCTGAACATGCTTCAATTCGACGGCAGGGGCGAGGCCGAAATCGGCCGGCAACTGTTGCATCAAATGCGCCAGCTCATACGGTGCGCGGTCAAGATTTTTGTAGTATGGATTGGGGTCCCCGCCTACCGGGGTTTCAATTATTGGAGAGGCAATTCCAGAAGGAGATTCAGCACCCAACGTCGTATCAAAGCCCTGCTCCCACTCGCGCATAAGGTCCGCAAGCACTGGGCTATCTTCAAACGACAAGACTGCATCAGCGTAACCAATGGCGCGCCATGAACCCACATCATCGATCCGAGTCGATTTCGCATCACGCTTGAGCCACGCGCTGGCGCGCTCACAGCCGTTTGCATAGGCCTGCTCCATTACCTTGATATTTTTCGCCATACTCATGCTGCACCTCCGACGACATTGATCGGCAACGCTTTCAATGCGAGCAAATTTTGCTCCATATCTTCACGCGAACAATCGAGTAAATTGCTCTGGTTATCGGCAATCGAGTAGCCAACCTTGGCGAGGTCATGAATCATCGGGTTGTTGCCGCTCAACGCGACGATGGCGCGAAAAACTGCGCGCAACTGGTCAACGCATTCCTCGCCAAGCGAAGCGACATTGACGGCATCGATTGCGCGCTGCAACGCCAGCGTGTGAAATTGGGATGGAGTTTGGGATTGGATGATGCTAGGCATGTGGGCCTCCTTGGGTAGCGGTTACACCGCGCCCCGCTTCCAAACGGGGTGAGCGGCAAATGGCGGGGTTGGAAGACTGGCACCCAAAGAAACCAGCAGGCCCGAAGGCCTCCCCGCCACCGCCGCTCATAGGAGACGCACGAAGGCATGCACACGTAAAAAGACCGCTTGGCGCGGTCTGTGCGCTTTGAGTGTTCAGGCTTCCAAACCTGTTCCCCTCTTTATCGGGGACAACCGAATCATAGGCGGTTCGGCGCCCGCGCGCAAGCGCCGCCGCGTGCATACGTGCTGCCGCACCCCGGAACCACGTCACGGTGACTGGCACGCATGCCACGACATGGATCAGCGCGGCGATCATGGCGACACCTTGCCATGCCTGATCGGCGTCATAGGGGCCAACGCAGCCCCTTGCGGAGACGCGGCAACCTTCCCGGCCACTTGCGCTTTACCACGACCACGACCACGGCCTGCGACCTTGCCCGCAGGCAGCGACGCACGCTCACTACCCGATGCGATTTTTCGTGACGCAGCACGCTGTGCAGACGCCTGCACAGACAGCGTGGTAATACGCTTCAAACGCGAGGTCATGGGCGCACCTTGCCCGTTCTGGCAGCTTCCAGCACCCCATGAATAAGTGCCTTTGCGGACGAAACCATAGCGGCCGGCTTATCCTCCTGCCCAGCTTTTTCAGTAATGCCTTGCTCCTTGCGAACCACATCCCAGCGCTTCTGCTTGCGCTGAATCGCCAACTCTTCTTGTTTATCCGCCAGCCATTCCGCAACACTCAGCCAGTATGCAGCGCCTCCGATAGCCACAGTCTGATCCGGGCGCAACACCGGAGCATCAACCTGCATGCCCCCTTGTGTGATTGGATACGGAATATAAAATTCACGATCCAAGGCCCATGCCAGAATCGGCTCTTGGCCCGTTAAGACAAGCGCACCGTCATCATCGCCAGCCGACAATACATAGTAGTCCGGCAGCGCATCGATGATCTTCGCAACCTTGATGTCAGCGGCCATTATTGCGCCGCCTGCTGGATCAATGCCTTAACCCAAGCGTCAAGCGCGTCCATAGGCCAGGCAACGGCGCGCGCGCCCAGCTTGATAGGCGCGGGGAATGTGCCGAGCTTCACGCGACGATAAATTTCCGATTTTTTGAGGCCTACTTTCGCCTCAACAGATGACAGCCGCAACAACGGGCCGATTGATTGATTTTGCATCCTCTATCTTCCATAAAAATGCCACACAGTGCGGCGAGGTATGGAGAATAGAGTTTTGCAATTAGTACAGAAACCAATGATAGCCGTGACTGCCTACATAGCCACTTTAGGCTATCTAGCAGGGGGCAGCTATTTAGACACCACGCGTATCCAACCTTTAAAAAGTTGATGGGCAGGCAACATTCGATATGTTTCATCCCGAATTTTCGTTGCTGCTGTTTTCCAGTTTTGCACGGTCTTTTTAGCTCCCTCTATGTCTTGATGGGGAAGCAATATCGATGCCATTTCCGGAATCTTTACGCTGCAACTAAGTGCATCCAGTACACGTAAATATTGAGGGTAAAGATGCACAGCGCGCTGAGGACGGCCCTTATACGGAACCATACCGCGATGCTGAATAAGACGCTCCCTTTCCAAGAGAATAGCCTTAAACTGAGCCTCCAAGACATCAACAGAATGTCGCAAATCGATTATCGGAGTAAAGTAGCTTTCACTCTCGGGGACTGCTACCGACGTCCCCCATAGAACACGAATTGTCGAGCCGTCAGTAGTGAAACAGTCCCAGTGTCGCGCCCAATCGCTACTAGGATCGGCAATTTCAACCATTCCCCACTTCTCAGCCAACAACTCGGCCAACTCGGGTTTAGACTGGCATGTAATCCAGTCCGCTTGATAAACGCTATTCCGCCGCAGAAACTCCCACGCCCAAAACGTTAGATTGTCATTTCTGGAAAATTTAGCATATACGGATTCATCTCGCCAATTTGGCGCAATAAATGACACAGGGCATCCTTCAAATGTCCCCTTCGGATAGTGCCAAGCCAACCGGCGAAGGTATCCGGCTTTCGAGTGGCCGCTCTAGGCTTGGCGTTGCGATTGTAACAGCCCTACCTCCAGCGCCAACATCACAGTGCCAAGCGAGCAAGACAACTGTCTGGAGAAGGCACGTATTTCGAGGATGACGCGGTTCGTCTCCGCCGCATCCAATATGGCCTCGGCGCAGGCTGGGCAAAAATCGCCCGTCACTGCCGCAATAACAATGGATTCACCCTTGTAGGTACAGGGGAGGTCGCGGGTATCGCGGATCAGTTCAGCCGCGCCGCAAACAGGGCATTTCATCTTCATCGCTCCTTGAAGAAAAGCAAATTGGTTAGCGCAGCCTCTCCACTCCATTGTACCGGGGTCAGTTGCTGGCGCTGGTCAACACTAGCAATTGGCAGCACACCCCAGCCGAAGCGCACCGCCAAGCGATCAGGACCGGCCGCCACATGGGCCGCACCAACACGCCGATATCAGCACACCGCTGGCCGCCGTTCGCGCCTTCAAGCGTCAGTTGCTGGCGCTGGTCAACCGACCGCAGGCAACACGCCAGCAGCAGCGCATTGCCAACCCATAAGGGCAGCCCACCAGCCCGGTAGCCCAGCACGCAGGCATCTACCATCACTGGCTACCATTCGCACCGACCAACGCCAGCCGCAAAGCCTCGGCCGACGCGAGCGCGACAAAGAGCAGACGCACGCACGGGCAGCGGCGGCGGGCGGCGGCGCGGGAACCCCCACGCGCTTAATCCCACAAGAGCAAGCCTGAGCCGGTCGAAGCCAACATAACCATCAAATGTTACTTTTATTTTTTGAGTTAGACACAAGCTGTACCGGTTCTGTACCGGTTCTGTACCGGTAAAATAATATATTTTCCGGTACAAATAAAAACATAAGAATCAATGACTTAGGTTATGTTTTTTCCTTGTACCGGTTGTACCGGAAATTTTTTCACCGTTTTCCCTTTTGCGTTAGCGATTTTGACGAAAAAAAACCGTGCAAAGCACGGCCCCATGCGGGTTTGCGGGCGATTTACGCCCGTTTGAAACTCACCGGGATGACGTTGCCGCCGCTCTCTACCATGTCTACGTAGTCCGCGTATGCTTGCATCATGACCTTGCGTTCCTCTTGGAATTGCTCGCGGTCATAAGCCTCGCCGTACTCGTCAGTCGATCCATGCGCCAACTGCCGATTCACCACCTCATGCCGGTAGCCCAGCCGCGCCTTGATGACGCCCATGGCAAGGGAACGAAAGCCGTGGCCCGTGTGGCGGCCCTGATAGCCCATGCGCCGCAACGCCATCAGGATGGCGCCGTTCGACGCCGGCCGCTCGTGGTCGTTACGATTGGGGAAGAGATAGACGCCGTGCCCGGTCAGCCGGTGCAGTTCGCGCAGCAAGGCCCAGCCTTGGCGCGGCAGATGGACGTGATGATCCAGCTTGCGCGGGTTCAGCAGCTTCTTGCCCATCTTCATCCGCGACCATGGAATCACCCACGTCTCGTTCTCCAGGTCGATTTCCGCCCATGGCGTCTCGATCAACTCACTGGTGCGAACGAATACCAGCAACATCAAGCGCAGCATGATGCGGGTCGGCAGGAACATGCCGGCCTCGGCCTTCGCCAGCGCCGCGAGGAAGTCTGGCAGTTCATCGGTCCCGATGGCCGCATGGTGGCCCTTGGCCCGTGGCTTGAGTGCGCCGCGCAGGTCGGGGATCGGGTTGTATTTCACGATGCCCTTGGCGATGGCGAAGCGGAACACCGCGCTACAGTACGCGCCGACGCGGGCGGCCATATCCACGGCACCGCGCTTCTCGATCTGGCGCAGCACGTCAAGCATCAACGGCGCATCCACCTCAGTGATGGGGCGGTTGCCGATGCGCTGGAATACATCGTTCTCCAGACGGCTTATCGCCTCCTTGGCCGTGCCGGGCTTCCACGTCTCGGCCTTGTTGGCGTGCCACTCGCGGGCCAGCACCTCGAACGTGTTCACGGCGGCCGTTTTCTTTTGCAGTTTCTCGATGCGCTTGCTTTGAGCGGGATCAATACCAGTGGCCTGCTGCTGTTTGACCTTGCCCCGCTCGGCGCGGGCGCTTGCCAAAGTCACGTCAGGATAGCTACCGAAGGTCAGCCGGGACTCCTTGCCGTTGGCCTGCCGCACTTTCATGCGCCAGAACTTGCCACCGTTCGACATGACCTCGACATACAGGCCGCCACCATCGGACAGCTTGTAGGACTTCTCGGCCGGCTTGGCGTTGCGCAGCTGAATATCGGTAAGGGGGGAGATCAGTTTAGGCATGTTCGGGGCATGTTTTCTGGAAGGGGCAAATCATGCCCCGAATCCTGCCCCCAAAAAACCGGGCTGTCAATGCACTTCACGGCACGACTTGGGAAGAAAAAAGCCGCGCTCTCATAGTGAGGAACGCGGCTTCTTGGACTACTTGGTGCTTGCTGGCACTTAATTCTGGCGGAGACGGTGAGATTCGAACTCACGATACAGGTATAAGCCGTATGCATCCTTAGCAGGGATGTGCCTTCGGCCACTCGGCCACGTCTCCTAGTCGATCGCTCAACTATGTCTTTTCAGCCAAACCGCGCTAGAGCAGACGACCGTCATAGTATAGTCCGGGACCGGATTGGTCAAGGATACACAACGGTTTTTTTTAGAAATATTATGCTTTTTCCAGTTCGAACGCTTTGTGCAGCGCGCGCACGGCCAGCTCCATGTATTTTTCATCGATCAGCACCGAGATTTTGATCTCCGAGGTGGAAATCATCATGATGTTGATGCCCTCTTCCGACAGCGTGCGGAACATCTGCGAGGCCACGCCCACGTGGCTGCGCATGCCCACGCCCACCACCGACAGCTTCGACACCTTGGCGTCGCCGATGATGCTGGTGGCGCCGATGGCGGCCTTGGTGCCGTTGAGCACTTCCATCGCCTGCACGTAGTCGTTGCGCGACACGGTGAAGGTGAAGTCGGTCTTGCCGTCGACCGACTGGTTCTGGATGATCATGTCGACTTCGACGTTGGCCTCGGCCACCGGCCCCAGGATGTGGTAGGCCACGCCCGGACGGTCCGGCACGCCCAGCACGGTGATTTTGGCTTCGTCGCGGTTGAACGCGATGCCGGAGATGACTGCTTGTTCCATATTGGTATCTTCCTCAAACGAAATCAGGGTGCCCGAATTGGCTTCGATGGCCAGGTCCAGCATGGGGTCGGTCAGCGAGGACAGCACGCGGGTCGGCACGCGGTAGTTGCCGGCGAATTCCACGGAGCGGGTCTGCAGCACTTTCGAGCCCAGCGACGCCAGTTCCAGCATTTCCTCGAAGGTGATGGCCTTCAGGCGGCGCGCTTCCGAGACCACGCGCGGGTCGGTCGTGTAGACGCCGTCGACGTCGGTGAAGATCAGGCACTCGGCCGCCTTCAGCGCGGCCGCGATGGCCACGGCCGAGGTGTCGGACCCGCCCCGGCCCAGCGTCGAGATGTTGCCGTGCTCGTCGACGCCCTGGAAGCCGGTGATGATGACGATCTTGCCGGCGTCGAGGTCGCGCCGCACCTTCTCGTCGTCGATGGACTGGATGCGCGCCTTGGTGAAGGCCGAGTCGGTTTTAATCGCCACTTGCCAGCCGGCGTAGGACACGGCTTGCTTGCCGATGGCCAGCAGCGCCATCGACAGCAGGCCGACCGACACTTGCTCGCCGGTGGAGGCGATCATGTCGAGTTCGCGCGGGTCGGGCTGGTCCTGGATTTCGCGGGCCAGGCCGATCAGACGGTTGGTTTCGCCCGACATGGCCGACGGCACCACCACGATCTGGTGGCCGGCGTCATGCCACTTGGCGACCCGCCGCGCGACGTTCTTGATGCGATCCGTCGAACCCATCGACGTACCGCCGTATTTGTGCACGATTAAAGCCATAACAGTGAGTGTCCCGCTCGTGAAATAAAAAGAAGGGCTTTACTCTACATGTTGCAATGCAAAAGGACAAGTCCAAAAAGTCATAGCCTCATACCGTATTAGCATAAGTACAGATGAAATCACCGCTGCAACCGGATTTTATTTTGCTTCCCAGCGCAATTTCAGGCGCATTCCGCCGTCCTGCCTCAAATGATGGCAGTCCATGCCGATTCCCGCAGCGAACAACAACTGCTTGCCGGCGCTGACCACGGGCAGGCGCGCGCGCTCCCAGGCCGGGATGTCCAGCGCCTGATAGTGATATTTCAAACCGCGCGTGGGACGGTTGGCGGCCGGCTTGAGGCGTTCGCCGCCCTTGCGAAATTCGATCACCAGCGCCTGCTCGCGCAGCCAGGCGGGGTCCAGGCCGGCCGCAGGGACGGCGTTCGCGTTCGCGTCGGCGTCGGCGTCGGCGTCGGCGTCGGCGTCGGCGTCGGCAGCGTCATCCACTTCATCGAAATACAGCACGCCGCCGTAAGCCGGGAAGGCCAGCTCGGCCTCGCCGTTCCAGCGGAACGATGTGCCCGGCGTATCGTCGAACTCGTCCTCACGCGTTCCGGACAATTCGGCCAGCTTGGGCGTCAGGTACAAACGGTCACGGTAGCGCCGCACGTGGCAGTCGGGATGCGTGACCAGCACCTGGGCGTGGTCGCGCGCCTCGGTCAGCTGGGCCAGCATCTCGGCCAGCCAGGCCGTGGTCGGCATGCGCAGGCCGCGCACGCTGAACCAGTGGCGCAGCAGGTTGCTGCTGCGGTCCGCGCTCATCAGCCGCAGCTTGGCGACGTCGAGGCAATCGCCGTCGAGGCAGGCGGCCAGGTCTTGCTCGGCCATCTCGGTCAGCAGGCGCTGCGCCGACTGCGCGTGCTGGGCGCTGCGCGCGAAGCGCTCCTGGAAGCCGGGGAAGGCCAGCGCCAGCGCCGGCATCACGCGGTGGCGCAAGGCGTTGCGGGCGAATTGCGGATCGTCGTTCGATTCATCGTGGATGTGGACGACGCCGCGCTCGGCCACGTAGGCGGCCAGCTGCTTGCGCGATGCCGACAGCAGCGGCCGCGCCATCACCAGCGCCGGATTGAGCAGCAGCTCGGGTGCGGCGTTGGCGGCGTCCATGCCGGACAGGCCGGCCGGGCCGGAGCCGCGCAGCAGTTGCAGCAGCACCGTTTCGGCCTGGTCGTCGAGGTGGTGGGCGGTCAGCAGCAGCGTCACGTCATGTTCGCGGCACAGCGCGCCGAGCGCGGCGTAGCGGCTCTTGCGCGCCGCCGCCTCGGTGCCGAACTTTTCCCGCTGGGCCAGCTCGACCCGGCGCGCCTCGAAAGTAACGCCCAGATCGGCGCAGGAACGCGCGCAGTGGGCCTGCCAGTCGTCGGCGTGGGTGCTGAGGCCGTGGTGGATGTGGAAGGCGTACAGGGCGATCTGATGGGTTTGGGCGTATTCGTGCGCCAGGTGCAGCAGGGCCGACGAGTCGAGCCCGCCGCTCAGGGCGACGGCCATGCGCGGCAGCGTGCCCTGCCCGTCCAGCGCCCGTGCGAACAGCTGCGCCAGGCCGGGGATTTGTTGCTTCTTCACGTGAGACTCCAAAAACGGCTGAAAACTAAATCGGGGACAAACTAAATCGGGGTCAGG
>NZ_JANXMI010000089.1 GCF_025354735.1 Rugamonas sp. | reverse complement strand
CGCAGCCGCACCAGCACCTGGCCGTGGTCGGAACTCTCCGGCCGCTCCCGCAGCAAATGGTCGTTCAGATAGCTGACGTCGAGCACCTCGCCGATCGCATAGCGCGACGCCGGATTGAATTCCTCCGACACCAGCACATGGTCGATGGTCATGTAATGCCCCTCGTGGATATTGGTGTAGCCGACGTGGCGCAAATGGTCTTGCCGCAGCTGGATCTGGTTGGCGTCGAACAGCCGCCCGCCCAGCTCCTCGCCCGGCGCGCCGGCGCCGCTGCCGCCGCCGAGCACGATGGTGGTGGTGACGGCGTCGGCCGTGTCGTTGAAGTCGCCCATGACGACGCAGGGCTGGCGCGCGCCGCCGCTGTGGCGCATGCGGTGCAGCAGCGCGCGCAGCGCCACCGCCTCGGTGCCGCGCCGGATCAGCGAGCGCAGCTGGGCCTGCGCGTACAGCACCGGATCGTCGCCGTTGTCGCCGTTGCGGTAATCGGGCCGCTTCGATTTCAGGTGGACGACGATGACGTCGACCACGCGGCCGTCGGCCAGCCGCACCGCCGCGTGCAGCGGCGCGCGCGCGAAGCGCTCGGCGTCGCGGCTGCCGCCGGGCAGGGCCACGCCGTCGGGGAAGGCCGGGTAGTGGCGCACCGGGCCGGCCAGCGGCAGGCGCGACACCAGCGCCACCTGCGGCGTCAGGCGCTCGGCGGCCGGGTCGGGGTCGAGGCCGGCCAGCGCGGCGTCGCGGTAGCGGCTGCTTTGCGCCAGCACGGCGCGCAGCGCGTCCTGCGAGAATATCTCTTGCAGGCCGATGACGTCGGCGTCGAGCTGGTCGAGCTGCTGCGCCGTCCACGCCACCTTGGCCGCGTATTCGGCCTCGGTCAGCGGCGCCAGATTGTCGTACAATTTGGCTCCAGGCGGCGCCAGGTTGCAGACGTTGAAAGTGGCAAAACGAATTTCCTGCTGCATATTCAGGCACCCCCCCGAGTCATCCCGATTGAACGATGAGCGTACCACGCATGGCGAAAAAAGAGCATATTTCCGAAACCCCGGCCACGCAGTTGCTGCGCAAGCGGCTGGTGGCGTTCTCGGAACACCCCTACCACTATGAGGAGCACGGCGGCACCGGCGTGTCGGCGCGCGAGCTCGGCGTCGACGAGCACAGCGTCGTCAAGACGCTGGTGATGCAGGACGACGCCGCCAAGCCATTGATGGTGCTGATGCACGGCGATTGCAAGGTGTCGACCAAAAACCTGGCGCGCGCCATCGGCTGCAAATCGGTCGAGCCGTGCAAGCCGGAGGTGGCGCAGCGCCACAGCGGCTACCAGGTGGGCGGCACGTCGCCGTTCGGCAGCAAGAAGGCGATGCCGGTGTATGTCGAGGAAAGCATCCTGGCGCTGGAAACGATTTATATCAATGGCGGCCGGCGCGGCTACCTGGTCGGCATCGCGCCGCAGGTGCTGCTCGACGTGCTCGCCGCCCGGCCGGTGCACTGCGCGCTGGCCGATTGACGCCGCCGGCCAGGGCGGAGATGTTTGCCGTGGCCGGCCGCAGTCGCCGGCCTATGGCGGGGTCTGACCCCAGGGTCTTGATCCCGATTGTCCGGCTGCGCGCCAGCCCGGCCCACAACTTTGCGGTCCCTGCCCGCGCATGGTGTATATTCAGCAGCCCCCGGCCGCAGGCGCCGGGTAAAAATAATTCGAGGGGAATAATGAATACAGTATTGATGACCGTGGCCGCCTATCTGATCGGCTCGATCTCGTTTGCCGTCGTGATGAGCAAGTTGTTCGGCATCGCCGATCCGCGCACCTACGGTTCCAAAAATCCCGGCGCCACCAATGTGCTGCGCAGCGGCCACAAGGCGGCCGCCGTGCTGACCCTGCTGGGCGACGGCTTCAAGGGCTGGCTGGCCGTGTTCCTGGCCGACCGCTACGCCGAGCAGCTCGGCGTCGGCGACATCACCATCGCCCTGGTGGCGCTGGCCGTCTTCCTCGGCCATCTGTGGCCGGTGTTCTTCCGCTTCGTCGGCGGCAAGGGCGTGGCGACGGCGCTGGGCGTGCTGCTGGGCCTGGACGTCTGGCTCGGCGTCGGCACCCTGGCCACGTGGCTGGTGATCGCCTTCGCCTTCCGCTACTCGTCGCTGGCGGCCCTGATCGCGGCCGTGTTCGCGCCGCTGTACTATTGCCTGCTCAACGGCGTCGACGCGCAACTGGCCGCCGTCATCGGCATGAGCCTGCTGCTGTTCTACCGCCACAGCAAGAACATCGGCAATCTGATGGCCGGCAAGGAAAGCCGCCTCGGCAGCAAGAGCGGCGCCGCCGCCGAACCGTCCGGCGCGCTCCAGCATCCGGCCAAGGCCAAGGCCAAGGCGCAAGCCACGACACCCGCCCGGAAAAAATAATATCGTTTATATAATATACGCCGTGGGACCATGGCCTTAGGCGCGGCGCCGCTTGAATTGTGCGCCGCCGTCGCTATATAGTGGCCATTGCGCCGCCACCGCGTGCGGCGCCACCCACCGCAGACAGCAAAGGCTCGCCCATGACCACCACCCTCAAAATCGATTTCGTTTCCGACGTTTCCTGCCCCTGGTGCGCGATCGGCCTCAACGCGCTGGAACAGGCGCTGCTCAACATCGGCGACGATGTCAGCGCCGAGCTGCACATCCAGCCCTTCGAGCTCAATCCCGACATGGCGCCGGCCGGCCAGGACATCGGCGAGCACATCGCGGAAAAATACGGATCGACGGCGGAGCAGCAAGCCCAGTCGCGCGAAATGATACGGGCGCGCGGCGCCGAGGCCGGCTTCACCTTCAACATGGACAAGCGCAGCCGCATCTACAACACCTTCGACGCTCACCGCCTGCTGTACTGGGCCGGTGTCGAGGGCCAGCAGCGCCAGCTCAAGCACGCGCTGTTCGCCGCCTATTTCACCGACGGCGAAGATCCCAGCTCGCACGAGGTGCTGGCGCGCGTGGCGGGCACCGTCGGCTTGAACGAGGGCGAGGCGCTGGCCGTGCTGCGCTCGGACCGCTACGCCGACGAGGTGCACGAGCGCGAACGCTTCTTCCAGCGCCACGGCATCAACTCGGTGCCGGCCGTCATCATCAACGAGCGCCACCTGATCTCCGGCGGCCAGCCGGCCCACGTGTTTGAAAAAGCGCTGCGCCAGATTATGGCCGAGGCCTAAAAAAAGCGGCCACGCCGCGGGCCCGGGCGGGCCCGCGCCTCCCTGTTTTGCGATAAACTGAGCCGGCGGCACCACCGCCCGGACATCACCATCGCAATAGAGCGTCATACGCTACACAGGGGAAGAGACACATGCTGGCCGCACCGAATATCCACACGCTCCCCACCGCCCGGCCGCCGGTCGAGCCACCGCAAGACCATCTGCGCCTGGCCGCGCTGCACCGCTACAACGTGCTCGACACGCCCACCTGCCTCGACTTCACCTTCCTCACCGAACTGGCCGCCAAGGTCTGCGGCGTGCCGTATTCCTTCATCTCGCTGGTGGACGCCGAGCGCGTCTGGGTCAAGTCCTACACCGGCCTGGCGCTGGAGTCGCTGCCGCGCGACCAGTGCTACTGCTCGCTGGCCGTGCTGGGCGAGGCCGCCACCGACATCGCCGACCTGACGCTGGACCCGCGCACGGCCGCCATGCCGCTCACGGTCGACGCGCCGTTCATGCGCATGTACAGCAGCGTGGCGCTGACGTCGTCGGACGGCTACCCCATCGGCACCCTGTGCGTGATGGACACCAAGCCCGGCACGCTGGACGACGAGCAGCGCCGCATGCTGTCGCGCCTGTCGCGCCAGGTGATGGCCCTGATCGAATTGCGCGCCAATGAAAAAGCCTTGCAGTCGTCGATGCGCGAACTGGAGCTGCTGGCCACGACCGACGACCTGACCGGCCTGCACAACCGCCGCTCGCTGCTGCAAAGGCTCAAGTTCGAGACGGCGCGCGCCAAGCGCTTCCGCTCGCCGCTGTCGGCCGTCATGATAGACCTCGACCACTTCAAGCGCATCAACGACGGCCACGGCCACATCGTCGGCGACCAGGTGCTCGCCAGCGTCGGCCGTTTGCTGCGCGACAGCGTGCGCGTGATCGACGTGGCCGGCCGTTACGGCGGCGAGGAGCTGTGCGTGATCCTGCCCAACACGCCCATCGAGGGCGCGCTCAAGTTCGCCGAAACACTGCGCGCCAAACTCGAAGCGCTGACCCACCACGACGGCGCGCGCGTGCTGACGGTGACGGCCAGCATGGGCGCGGCCGCCTTCGACCACATGGACATCGCCGACGGCGACGCCCTGTTGCGCGAAGCCGACGCCGCCATGTACCGCGCCAAACACGCCGGCCGCAACTGCGTCGAGCGCTGACCCCTGTCATTTTTCGGAGCGAACATGCCCACAGCCAGCTGGAATGGCGTCGTTATCGCCGACGCCCGCGACGATGAAGTTGAAATCGTCGAAAACAATGTCTACTTCCCGCCGTCGTCGCTCAAGCGCGAGTATCTGCGCGAGAGCAGCCACCAGAGCCGCTGTCCGTGGAAGGGCATGGCCAGCTATTACAGCGTGGCCGTGGACGGCAAGGTCAACGACGACGCCGCCTGGTACTATCCGGCGCCGTCCGAGGCGGCCAAGCAGATCAAGGATTACGTCGCGTTCTGGCGCGGCGTCGACGTGCAGCGCTGACGGCCCGCGCCGCGGCGGTGCGGTCGCTGCACAAAAAAAGTGCTTTGATAAAAAATAAACCTTGCGGACGCGCCCCATCGCACGCTTGGACCGTGCTGGCGCTGGCACGCCAATTGCTGTAATGTTGATTCGAGCCGTCGTGGACGGTTCGCGACCAGTAAGGGGAGGCAGATCATGAACGCAGTGACGCATCAGATTTCCGCTATTCCGGCGCCGCCCGCCGACAAACCGTCGCGCAGCGAGCGGCTGGCGGCCCAAGGCGTGGTGTTGAGCAACCGCCGCTACCGTCCGCGTGCGTATGTCATCGCCTCGATCTGCGGTTTGGCCGCCGTGGCCTTGGCGGCCTGGCAGTAAGGGCATTGAAACCGGGATCAGTCGCCGCGCTGAAACCGGGGTCAGACCCCGCTTAAGTTGAGCGGCCGCAGTCGCTTACGTGACAGCGGGGTCTGACCCCGACCCCGCCGCCGCGCCGTTGACGAACCACGCGCCGCGACACCACTCGCGACACCACTCTCCAGCGCCCCCGCCATGAGCCGATACGCACACACGGTCGGAAGCAGAAGCTATCTGTTCCGCGACCTGAAGCAGCTGATGGCCAAAGCTACGCCGGCCCGCTCCGGCGACCGGCTCGCGGGCCTCGCCGCGCTCGACGCCGAGGAGCGCGTCGCCGCCCAGATGGCGCTGGCCGCGCTACCGCTGACCACCTTCCTCAACGAGCAGCTGATCCCCTACGAAAGCGATGAAGTCACGCGCCTGATCGTCGACGGCCACGACGCCGCCGCCTTCGCGCCGCTGGCGCACCTGACCGTCGGCGACTTCCGCAACTGGCTGCTGTCCGACGCCGCCGACGGCGCCGCGCTGGCCGCCGCCGCGCCCGGCATCACGCCGGAGATGGCGGCCGCCGTCAGCAAGATCATGCGCTTGCAGGATTTGATCCTGGTGGCGCGCAAATGCCGCGTCGTCACCGCCTTCCGCAACACCCTGGGCCTGGAGCGGCGCATGGCCACGCGGCTGCAACCGAACCACCCGACCGACGACGCCAGCGGCATCGCCGCCAGCCTGCTCGACGGCCTGATGTACGGCAGCGGCGACGCCGTCATCGGCATCAATCCGGCCAGCGACAACGTGCCGCAGGTGATGACGCTGCTGACGATGCTCGACGCCGTCATCGACCGCTACCAGATTCCCACCCAGTCCTGCGTCCTGACCCACGTCACCAACACGCTCGAAGCGATGCGGCGCGGCGCGCCGGTCGACCTGGTGTTCCAGTCCATCGCCGGCACCGAGGCCGCCAACCGCAGCTTCGGCATCGACCTCGCGCTGCTGGCCGAGGCCCATGCGGCCGCGCTGTCGCTGGGCCGCGGCACCGTCGGCGACAACGTCATGTATTTTGAAACGGGGCAGGGCAGCGCGCTGTCGGCCAACGCCCACCACGGCGTCGACCAGCAGACCTGCGAGGCGCGCGCCTATGCGGTGGCGCGCAAGTTCAAGCCGCTGCTGGTGAACTCGGTGGTCGGCTTCATCGGCCCGGAATATCTGTACGACGGCAAGCAGATCACGCGCGCCGGCCTGGAAGACCACTTCTGCGCCAAGCTTTTGGGCCTGCCGATGGGCTGCGACGTCTGCTACACCAACCACGCGGAGGCCGACCAGGACGACATGGACGGCCTGCTGACGCTACTCGGCGCGGCCGGCTGCAACTTCGTCATGGGCGTGCCGGGCTCGGACGACATCATGCTCAATTATCAGAGCACCTCCTTTCACGATGCGCTGTACGTGCGGCGCGTGCTCGGCCTGCGCGCGGCGCCGGAGTTCGAAGCGTGGCTGCGGCAGATGGACATCGCCGGCGCCGATGGCGCCCTGACCGGCGTGCTGCCGCCCGCGTTTCAAGCCGCCGTGCTGCGGCTGGGATGACGGCGATGAGCGGCGCAACGAGCAGCGTTACAACGGGCGGCAGCGATGAAGGCGACGATGCCGGCGACCGTTGGCAAGCCCTGCGCCGACTGACGCAGGCGCGCATTGCCCTGGGCCGCACCGGCGTCAGCGCGCCGACCGGGGCGCAGCTGGCGTTTCAACTCGCGCACGCGCAGGCGCGCGACGCGGTCCACGCGCAGCTCGACGTCGAGGCCTTGAGCGCATCGTTGCGCGCGCTGGGTCAGGACTGCGTGACGGTCCACAGCGCGGCGGCCGACCGGCAGATGTATTTGCAGCGGCCCGACCTCGGACGGCAGCTCGACGACGCGTCGCGCGCGGCGTTGTCGGCGCGGCCGCGGCAAGGCGCCGATCTGGCGCTGGTGATCGCGGACGGCTTGTCGGCGCGCGCCATCGCGCAAAACGCGGCGCCGTTTTTGCGGCTGCTGCTGGCGCGCCTGGCGGCGGAACAGTGGACGCTGGCACCGCTGACGATCGCCTCGCAGGGCCGGGTCGCCATCGGCGACGACATCGGCGCGCTGCTCAAGGCGCGCGCGGTGCTGGTGCTGATCGGCGAGCGGCCCGGCCTGAGTTCACCGGACAGCATGGGACTGTATCTGAGCTGGGCGCCGCGCGTGGGCCTGACGGACGCGGACCGCAACTGCATCTCGAACGTGCGGCCGGCCGGCTTGCAGTATGCGGCGGCGGTCGACAAGCTGGCATATCTACTGACGGAGGCGCGCCGGCGCGGCCTGTCCGGCGTCGCGCTGAAAGAGGAGGCGCCGGACGGCGGCGCGCCGGCCATCGCGCGCGCGCCCAACTTCCTGCTCGGCTGATTTCCCGTTCGGCCGATTTACACGACGCTGATTTCGTCGAGCGGCCAGCGCGGACGCACGTTGAAGGCGTAGTCGCGCTGCGCCGCTTGCGGGTTGATCATGAGCCGCATCGCACCGGCGAAGGCGATCATGGCGCCGTTGTCGGTGCAAAATTCCAACTCGGGATAATAGACCTTGAACTTCTTCTTGGCGGCGGCCTCGTTGAGCGAGGCGCGCAGCTGCGAGTTGGCGCCGACGCCGCCGGCGATGACCAGCCGCTTCAGGCCGGTGTGCTTGAGCGCGTTGACGCATTTGGCGGTCAGCACGTCGACGATGGCGTCGACGAAGCCGCGCGCGATGTCGGCCTTGTCCTGCTCGCAGATGTTGGCGATGATTTTTTCTTCGTGGTTCTTCACCACCGTCAGCACCGCCGTCTTCAAGCCGGAAAAGCTGAAGTTGAAATCCTTGGAGTGCAGCATGGGGCGCGGCAGCTTGTAGGCCGTCGGGTCGCCGAATTCGGCCAGGCGCGAAATGGCCGGCCCGCCGGGGTAGCCCAGGCCCAGCAGCTTGGCCGATTTGTCGAAGGCTTCGCCGGCCGCGTCGTCCAGCGTCTCGCCCAGCATGGTGTACTGGCCGACGCCGTCGACCCGCATCAGCTGCGTGTGGCCGCCCGAAACGAGCAGCGCGACGAAGGGGAATTGCGGCGGCTCCGGCGCCAGCAACGGCGACAGCAGGTGGCCTTCGAGGTGGTGGATGCCGAGCACCGGCTTGTCCAGCGCCAGCGCCAGGCTGCACGCGACCGAGGAACCGACCAGCAGCGCGCCGGCCAGGCCCGGACCCTGGGTGTAGGCGATGGCGTCGATGTCGGCGGCGGCGATGCCGGCGCCGGCCAGCGTCTGTTGCAGCAGCGGGATGGCGCGGCGGATATGGTCGCGCGACGCCAGTTCGGGCACGACGCCGCCGTATTCTTCGTGCATCGCGACCTGGGAATAGAGGGCGTGCGCCAGCAGGCCGCGTTGCGTGTCGTACAGCGCAATGCCGGTTTCGTCACAGGAGGATTCGACGCCGAGAACGATCATGTAGGGTGGGCAGTGGGAGGGTAATCCGCCATTGTAAAGGAAAGCGGCGCGGCCGGCCCCGGCGCGCCCGCGCCGGCGGGGCGCGGGCGGCGCCGTCCCTTATGGCCGCTGGCGCAGCAGCGCGGCCGCTTCGCGCAGCATCTTCTCGGTGGTGTCCCAGTCGATGCAGCCGTCGGTGACGGAGCAGCCGTAGATAAGCTGGCTCAGGTCGGCCGGGATCTTCTGGTTGCCGCCGACGAGGTTCGATTCGATCATCACGCCGACCAGCGAGCGGTTGCCGTGGACGATCTGGTTGACGACATCGGCCATCACCAGCGGTTGCAGTTCCGGCTTCTTGTAGCTGTTGGCGTGCGAGCAGTCGACCACCACGTTGGCCGGCAGCTTGGCCTTGGCCAGCGCCTGTTCGGCGATCGCGATGGAGACCGAATCGTAGTTGGGCCGGCCGTCGCCGCCGCGCAGCACGACGTGGCCGAAGCCGTTGCCGCGGGTGCGCACGATGGCCACGTTGCCCTGCGCGTTGATGCCCAAGAAGGAGTGCGGGTGCGACGACGACAGGATGGCGTTGACGGCGATGCTGATGTCGCCGTCGGTGCCGTTCTTGAAGCCGACGGGCGTCGACAGGCCGGACGACATTTCGCGGTGGGTTTGCGATTCGGTGGTGCGGGCGCCGATGGCGGTCCACGCGATCAAGTCACCCAGGTACTGCGGCGAGATCGGGTCCAGCGCCTCGGTCGCCGTCGGCAGGCCCAGTTCGCAGACGTCGAGCAGGAACTGGCGCGCCTTTTCCATGCCGACGTTGACGCGGAAGGAGTCGTCCATGTCCGGGTCGTTGATGTAGCCCTTCCAGCCGGTGGTGGTGCGCGGCTTTTCGAAATACACGCGCATCACCAGCAGCATGGTGTCGGCCACTTCGGCCTGCAGCTGCTTGAGGCGGCGCGCATAATCGAGGCCGGCCACCGGGTCGTGGATGGAGCACGGGCCGACGACGACGAACAGGCGCTTGTCCTTGCGGTCGATGATGTTGCGCAGCGCTTCGCGGCCCTTCATCACGGTGGCGGAGGCGCTGGCCGTCAGCGGCAGCTTGGCGTGCAGCGCTTCCGGCGACGGCATCGGCGCGAAGGAGGTGACGTTGATGTTTTCGATGTCTTGGGAGATCATGATGGCCTGCTTCTTTGCTGTGTTGACGTTGCGGGGGAATCACAGTGTAGCCGAAAAGCCCATTCGTGTAAGCTAGCGTCATGACGACCAATACTTCCAACCCATCCCCCATCGCCTTCCCGGCGGCCCGCTTCATCAAGGAAATCGGCCGCGGCAAGCACGGCGCCCGCAGCATGACGCGCGACGACGCCCACGACCTGTATCAGGCCATGCTCGACGGCCGCGTTTCCGACCTCGAACTCGGTGGCATCCTGCTAGCGATGCGCATCAAGGGCGAGTCGGTGCAGGAAATCGCCGGCTTCCTCGACGCCGCCGAAGCCTCGTTCGCGCCGCTGTCGGCGCCGCCGGGGGCGTACGCGCCCATCGTCATCCCCAGCTACAACGGCGCGCGCAAGATGGCCAACCTGGTGCCGCTGCTGGCCATGCTGCTGGCGCGCGAAGGCGTGCCGGTGCTGGTGCACGGCGTCGCGCACGACGTCGGCCGGGTGGCGTCGGCCGAGGTGTTCGCGCAACTGGGCGTGACGGCCGCGCAGGACCACGCCGACGTCGAGGAGGCGCTGGCGCAGGGCCACGTCGGCTTCATCACCATCGACGCGCTGGCGCCGAAACTGGCGCACATGCTGTCGCTGCGGCGCATACTCGGCGTGCGCAATTCGACGCACACGCTGGTCAAGATCATGCAGCCGTTCGCCGGGCCGGCGCTGCGGCTGGTGTCCTACACCCATCCCGAATATCTGGAAATGCTGGCCGAATTCTTCACCACCGAGGCGCTGCACGCGCGCGGCGACGCTTTCCTGATGCGCGGCACCGAAGGCGAGACGGTGGCCAACGCCAACAAGGCGCAGCAGATCGACTGGCTCCACGGCGGCCTGCGCACGATGCTGGTGCCCAAGCAGACCGTCGTGCAGGAGCTGCCGTCGCTGCCCGGGGAGCGCGACGCGGCCACCACGGCGGCCTGGATCGCGCGCGTGCTGGCCGGCGACGTGGCGGTGCCGGAATCGATCGCCGAGCAGGTCGCGCAATGCCTGCTGGTGTCGCGCACGCTGCAATCGCGCCAGCGCGTGAGCGATCCGGTGGAATGATATAAACCGTATAAATCGTATGGTCTGACCCCGATTCAAGTTGGCCGGTCCGCCACCGTTTACAATCACGCCTTTGATACAGTGCGGGATCGGATACGACATGGCAAAGTTTGATGTGGCAGTAATCGGCGCGGGCGCGGCCGGCATGATGTGCGCGGCGGTGGCGGCGCAGCGTGGCAAGCGCGTGGTGCTGATCGACCACGCGGTCAAGCTGGCCGAGAAAATCCGCATCTCCGGCGGCGGCCGCTGCAACTTCACCAACATCAACGCCGGCCCGGCCAACTTCCTGTCGCAGAATCCGCACTTCTGTAAAAGCGCGCTGTCGCGCTACACGCCGCAGGACTTCCTCGCGCTGGTCAAGAAACACCGCATCGCCCACCACGAAAAACACAAGGGCCAGCTGTTCTGCGACGAATCGGCCGAGCAGATCATCGCCATGCTCAAGGATGAATGCGCGGCCGGCGACGTCCACTGGCGCATGCCGTGCAAGGTGCAGTCGCTGGCGGCCCACGTCGGCGGCGGCTACACGCTGCAAACGGACGGCGGCCAGATCGAGGCCGACAGCGTCGTCATCGCCACCGGCGGCCTGTCGATCCCGAAGATAGGCGCCACCGACTTCGGCTACCGCATCGCCAAACAGTTCGAGCTGAAGCTGGTCGAGCCGCGGCCGGCGCTGGTGCCGCTGACCTTCGACGACGCCAGCTGGGCACCGTTCGTGCCGCTGGCCGGCATCGCGCTGGCCGTCGACGTCGAAACCGGCTCGCTCAAGGGCCGCAATCCCGACGGCGCGCGCTTCCGCGAAGACTTGCTGTTCACCCACCGCGGCCTGTCCGGCCCGGCCATTTTGCAGATCTCGAGCTTTTGGCAGCCGGGCGCGCCCATCGTCATCAACCTGTTGCCGGAGATGGATGTGGCGCAGACGCTGATCGCGGCCAAGGGCACGCTCAAGAAGCAGCTCGGCAACGTGCTGTCCCAGTGGCTGCCGGCGCGCCTGGCCGAGGGCCGGCTGCTGGCCCACGGTTACGCGCTCGACGCCCGCCTGGCCGACATGACCGACGCGGCGCTGCGCACGCTGGGCGCGGCGCTCAATCAATGGACCATCGTGCCCAACGGTTCCGAAGGCTATCGCAAGGCCGAGGTGACGCGCGGCGGCATCGACACGCGCGAACTGTCGCAGCAGACCATGATGGCCAGCAAGGCGCCCGGTCTGTACTTCATCGGCGAGGCGGTCGACGTCACCGGCTGGCTGGGCGGCTACAATTTCCAGTGGGCCTGGGCCTCGGGCGTGGCGGCCGGGCAGGCGGTCTGATAGTATGCGTCCCGGCGCTGGGCCGGCCGCGCATACTGTCGCGCGCCCTGTTGGCGTGGGTAAAGGTTGCCAGGAAAACTGCGTTGTTTTCACGAGCGAATGCGCTGTGGCGGCCGTCCGGCGCGCTAGGCGCTTCCTTTTTTGGCAGAATGCTGCTACTATCCACCTCTTCCTATAAATCAACGGTTTGAATTTTTACATGACCACTATTCGCCTTAAAGAAAACGAGCCGTTCGAAGTCGCAATGCGTCGCTTCAAACGCACTATCGAAAAAACCGGTCTGCTGACCGAACTGCGCGCACGCGAGTTCTACGAGAAGCCAACGGCTGAGCGCAAGCGCAAGCTGGCAGCTGCCGTAAAGCGCCACTACAAGCGCATCCGCAGCCAGCAACTGCCGAAAAAATTATTCTAAGACTGTTCATTCAGGACTGACCCGGCAGTATGGCGCTCAGCACGCCACGGGCCATGTTTTGTTTCGTTTGGATAGCAATGTCCATCTGAGTCGTATACCCGCTCCGGTTCGCCGCAGCGGGTTTTCGCATTTGGAGCGCGCGCTCCGTGCCTATCGTTGCAACAGTTGAATTTAAAAAGGATGGATCATGGGTCTCAGAGAACAAGTCACCGAAGACATGAAGGCGGCGATGCGCGCCAAGGAAACCGGCAAGCTCAATACGATCCGCTTGCTGATCGCTGAAATCAAGCGCAAGGAAATCGACGAGCGCATCGAAGTGAGCGACGCCCAGACCGTGGCCATCGTCGAAAAGATGATCAAGCAGCGCAAGGATTCGATCACCCAGTTCGAAGCCGGCGGCCGCGCCGACCTGGCCGACATCGAAAAAGCCGAACTGGCCGTGCTGGCCGCCTATATGCCGGCCGGCCTGTCGGACGCGGAAATCGCCGCCGAAGTGGCGGCCGCCGTCGCCGCCTCGGGCGCCGCCGGTCCGCAGGACATGGGCAAGGTCATGGCCATCGTCAAGCCCAAGCTGGCCGGCCGCGCCGACATGACCGTGGTGTCGGCCCTGGTCAAGCAGGCGCTGACGCCGGCTTGAGTTTTTTCGTCGTCCCCGTGCCGCGCCTTGATCTGGATCAAAACCAGCGGCGCGCGGCAGTATAGTCTGATCCATAACAAGACCGTCCAGCCCAGTGATCCCCCAATCTTTCATTTCCGATTTGCTGAACCGGGTCGACATCGTCGACGTGGTCGGCCGTTATGTGCAACTGAAGAAGGGCGGGGCCAATTTCATGGGCCTGTGTCCGTTCCACAGCGAAAAGTCGCCCAGCTTCACCGTCAGCCCGACCAAGCAGTTTTACCACTGCTTCGGCTGCGGCGCCCACGGCACCTCGATCGGCTTCCTGATCGAATACTCGGGCATGGGCTTCGTCGACGCCGTCAAGGACCTGGCGCAAAACGTCGGCATGGTGGTGCCCGAGCAGGACGACAAGATCCCGCCGGCCCAGCGCGCCCAGATGGCGGCCCAAAGCATGGCGCTGACGGAGGCGATGACGCGCGCCAGCGACTTTTACCGCGGCCAGCTGCGCGGCGCCACCGACGCCATCGCCTACTTGAAGAACCGCGGCCTGACCGGCGAAATCGCGGCGCGCTTCGGCCTCGGCTACGCGCCGTCCGGCTGGGACGGACTGCGTGGCGTGTTTCCCGATTACGAGGCGCTGGCGCTGGTCGAGTCCGGCCTCGTCATCGACAAGGTCGACGAGGACGGCGGCAACCGCAAGCGCTACGACCGCTTCCGCGAGCGCGTGATGTTTCCGATCAAAAACACCAAGGGCCAGGTCATCGCCTTCGGCGGCCGGGTCATGGACCATGGCGAACCGAAGTACTTGAATTCTCCCGAAACGCCTTTATTTTCTAAGGGATTCGAGCTGTACGGCTTGTTCGAGGCGCGTCAGGCCATCCGCGACGCCGGCTATGTGCTGGTGACGGAAGGTTATATGGATGTCGTCGCGCTGGCGCAGATGGGCTTCCCGCAGGCGGTGGCCACGCTGGGCACGGCGTGCACGCCGCACCACGTGCAAAAACTGCTGCGCCAGACCGACGTCGTCATCTTCAGCTTCGACGGCGACAAGGCCGGCCGCCGCGCCGCCCGCCGCGCGCTCGAAGCCTGTCTGCCGCACGTGTCGGACAACAAGACCATCAAGTTTTTGTTCTTGCCGACCGAACACGATCCGGACAGCTATGTGCGCGCCCACGGCGCCGATGCCTTCGCGCAGGAAATACAGGAAGCGATGCCGCTGTCGCAGTTTTTAATCAAGGAAGTGGTCGGCGAGCATGATTTACAGGGCCCGGAAGGCCGCGCCCGCGCCCAGTTCGACGCCAAGCCGCTGTTGCAGGCGATGACGCCGTCGTCGCTGCGCCTGCAGATCGTGCGCGGCCTGGCGCAGCTGACGCAGAGCACGCCGTCCGAGATCGAAGTGCTGTTCGAGCTGGCCAAGCCGGTCGCCGTCGCCCGCAAGGCGCCGCCGCGCTGCGGCCGGCCGGTGCCGGTGGGGCTGGAGTTGCAGATCGTGCGCCACCTGGTGGCCCACCCGCCGCTGGCGCTCGATATCGATGGCGAAGCGCTGGCCAGCTTCGCCTTTTTCGGCGCCGAGCCGGCCGAGCGCCTGGGGCAGTTGATCGCCGCCGGCCAGGCCATGGGCCAGCACGGCAGTTTTGCGGCTTTCGCGCAACACTTGAAGACGCAGGGCAGTGAATACGACGACATTATCAGCGAGATCGTCAGGGAGCCGGAATCCGACCTCGACGCGGTGCGCCTGTGGATGAAGGGCGCCGTGCGCCAGATCAAAATGGATGCTCTGAAACAAGAGCTGAGCCAGTTGTTCGCCGCCGGTTTGTCGTCCGACGAGATCGGTGTGCGCTACCGTGAAATTACCTCACGGCAAGATCAACTGTTACGCGAGGCGGAGTTCGAACTAGCAAATCGCTAGTGTCCGCAGAGTGAAACGCCGCACATTCCCGGGGGCTGGTTCCCTGGAAATTGCAAAGTGGCGTGCTATAATAAAACGATAAGTGTTGTCAGTTTTGGCATGGTTTTTGCCGTTGCCGTCTATCTTGTGTTGTATTGTTTTCCTTGTGTTCGCCTTGTATTTTCGTTTTGTTTTCAGTAATGTTTTCAGTAAGTTAGGCTCTTGATCGACGTGGACAGACGGCGTCGGCGGCCAGGGCCAGCTTTGGTTTAGGCGGCGCGCAGCAGCAGCCGTCATGGCAAGTGTTCTGCTTGCCTGCGAACCACTCAAGGCTCTTGCCCCATGCGCATGTCATATGCAGTAGAATTTCTGCCAAAAAATGGCCGGCCAGGCCGTGGGTAGGGTATCTGTTGTGGCCGTGGATCGTGCCCAACGAGGTGTAAGTAAGTCAGCATTGTCGGCGTCGCGCTTGCGCGGCGGCGTAGACGTAGGCCCGTCAGGGCCGCAAGAAACTTTATCCTAATAAGCAAGTCGTTGTGTAATCGAAAGCGCCTGTGCCAATCAAGAAACCTGAATCCAATGCGGCTGTAAAGCCCACCAAAGTGACCGCAAAATCGGCTAAAACCGCCGACAAACCGGAAACGAGAGTCGCCAGCAACCCGCCGGCGGTGAGCCAGACCACGGACGCGGCGACGCTGGCCGCGATCGACACGTCGGGCTACGTGTTGCCGTCGGTCAAAGTGCCGGGCCGGCGCGGTCGCAAGCCCAAGGAATTCCAGCCCGAAAACGACGAAGTGGCCGCGCTCAACGCCGTCGAACGCGCCGAGCTGAAGGCGGTCGACAAGGCCAAGGCTAAGGACCGCAAGGCCAAGGAAAAGGCCTTGCTGAAGGACGCCTTCTCGTCCGACACGGAAGCGACCGAGGAAGAACTCGAGCGCCGGCGCCAGAAACTCAAGACGCTCATTAAGTTCGGCAAGGAACGCGGCTTCCTCACCTACGCCGAGATCAACGACCACCTGCCCGAAAACATTGTCGATCCGGAAGCGATCGAAGGCATCATCGGCACCTTCAACGACATGGGCATCGCCGTCTACGAGCACGCGCCGGACGCCGAGACCTTGTTGTTGTCCGATAACGTCGCCACCGTCACCAGCGACGACGAGGCCGAGGCGGCCGCCGAGGCGGCGCTGTCGACGGTCGACTCCGATTTCGGCCGCACCACCGACCCGGTGCGCATGTATATGCGCGAGATGGGCTCGGTCGAGCTGCTCACGCGCGAGGGCGAGATCGAAATCGCCAAGCGCATCGAAGACGGCCTCAAGGACATGATCCAGGCCATTTCCGCCTGCCCGGTCACGATCGCCGAAATCATCGCCGCGTCCGACCGTATCCGCACCGATGAAATCAAGATCGACGAAATTGTAGACGGTTTGGTCGACGAAGGCGACGATGGCGCGCCCATCGTCGCGCCCGTCGTGCCGGAGGAGGACGACGAGGACGAGGAAGAGGAAGTCGAGGAAGCCGAAGAAGAGGAAGAAGTGAGCGCCTCGGGCGCCGCCGGTTTCTCGGCCGAACAGCTCGAAGCGCTGAAAAACACGGCGCTGGAAAAATTCGACACCATTTCCCTGCAATTCGACAAGATGCGCAAGGCCTTTGAAAAAGACGGCTACAACTCGAAAGCCTACATCAAGGCCCAGGAAGCGATTTCCTTCGAGCTGCTGGGCATACGCTTCACGGCCAAGGTCGTCGAAAAACTGTGCGACACCCTGCGCGGGCAAGTGGACGAAGTACGCCACATCGAAAAGCAAATCCTCGACGTCGCCGTCAACAAATGCGGCATGCCGCGCGCCCACTTCATCAAAGTGTTTCCGGGCAATGAAACCAATCTGGACTGGGTGGACGGCGAAGTCAACGCCGGCCACGCCTACAGCGCCATCCTGGGCCGCAACATTCCGACCATCAAGGAATTGCAGCAACGCCTGATCGACCTGCAGGCGCGCGTCGTGCTGCCGCTGCCGGACTTGCGCAACATCAACCGCCAGATGGCGGCCGGTGAAATGAAGGCGCGCAAGGCCAAGCGCGAAATGACGGAGGCGAACTTGCGCCTGGTCATCTCGATCGCCAAGAAATACACCAACCGCGGCCTGCAATTCCTCGACCTGATCCAGGAAGGCAATATCGGCCTGATGAAGGCCGTCGACAAGTTCGAATACCGCCGCGGCTACAAGTTTTCGACCTACGCGACGTGGTGGATACGCCAGGCCATCACCCGCTCGATCGCCGACCAGGCGCGCACCATCCGTATTCCCGTGCACATGATCGAGACGATCAACAAGATGAACCGCATCTCGCGTCAAATCTTGCAGGAAACGGGCGCCGAGCCGGATCCCGCGACGCTGGCCATCAAGATGGAGATGCCGGAAGACAAGATCCGCAAGATCATGAAGATCGCCAAGGAACCGATCTCGATGGAAACGCCGATCGGCGACGACGACGACTCCCACCTGGGCGACTTCATCGAGGACAACAACACGCTGGCGCCGTCGGACGCGGCGTTGCACGCGTCGATGCGCGGCGTCGTGAAGGACGTGCTCGATTCGCTGACCCCGCGCGAAGCGAAAGTGTTGCGCATGCGTTTCGGCATCGAAATGTCGACCGACCACACGCTGGAAGAAGTCGGCAAGCAATTCGACGTCACCCGCGAGCGGATCCGCCAGATCGAAGCGAAGGCCCTGCGAAAATTGCGCCACCCATCGCGTTCCGACAAGCTGAAAAGCTTCCTGGAAGGTAACTAAGACTTGACTAGCGTCCGTGATACCCCTTATCCTCGCGAGTTCGTTTCATAACGAGCGCGTCAGAGGGCAGGTGTCACGGTCCCAGCGCAGCAGCAACTGGGCCTCTAGCTCATGCTTGGTTAGAGCAGCGGACTCATAAGTCATCGATGAGTGTTAAAAAACTCAATAAAATCAATGACTTGCGTTGTTATTTCTGTGTCTAGGCTACAACCTAGGCTACAAATGAAAGTGATGGTTTTGACCCATTGGAGCAGTGGACTAAACTAGTTGAGAAAGTGTTAGTGCTGTAGACTGCAAGTCGTTAGATTTTCAGGGCCTCTAGCTCATGCTTGGTTAGAGCAGCGGACTTAACAAATGCTCTCCTACGACTCGTTAAGAGGACGGAGAACATTGATTGGGTTGCCTTGGGGTAAGTTCACTCTGCCCCTTGGTAGAACTGCTCAAATTCGGGGAAACCTCTGTTGCTTAGGCAGCGTGGCAATCCCGAGCGAAGCTCTCATTAGAGAGAACGTGTAGAGACTGTACGGGCAGGTCGTAAAGACAAGAGACAGTCCAGACCACAAACCTGAAAAGGGTGGCGAAAGCCATAGTTGGTAAGCATAATCCGTTGGTGCCGAGTTCGACTCTCGGGGGGCCCACCAAATATGAAAAACCGCAGTGTGGAAACACGCTGCGGTTTTTTTTCGTCCGTGTTGTCTTGTTTGTTGGCGTATCGTATTACGCGTTTGCTACTTGGTCTTTAGAAAGTTTACATATAAACGGTGACTGAGAATAGTTGTGGTATCGTATGGACACACACACACACACACACACACACACACACACACACACACACACACACACACACACACACACACACAC
>NZ_JANXMI010000071.1 GCF_025354735.1 Rugamonas sp. | reverse complement strand
GTCGGGCGGGCGTTGCCGTGAACGAAGACGACGAACTCCCCACGCCAGTTCGCCTGCTGCCGGTCCATCGCGTCGGCGTGTCCAGCGACGACCACGTCGCCGTCGAAACCCCGGTCGCCCTGGTCTTCAACGGCATCAGCCACGCGGTGATGATGGCCAGCCCGCTCGAACTGGAGGACTTCGCGCTCGGCTTCAGCCTGTCCGAGCGCATCGTCGACAGCGCCGCCGACATCTACGACATCGACTGCGTGCCGGCGACCTGCGGCAGCGGCGTCGAGTTGCGCATGACGATCTGCGGCGCCAGCTTCATGCGCCTCAAGGAAAAGCGCCGCAGCCTGGCCGGCAGCACCGGATGCGGCCTGTGCGGGCTGGAGAGCCTGGGCGCGCTGGAACTGCGCATGCCGCCCGTCGGCGCGCAGGCGGCCGTGACGAAGGCGGCGCTGATGGCGGCGTTCGACGCGCTGGCGGCGCGCCAACCGCTGAACGCCCTGACCGGCGCGCTGCACGCCGCCGCCTGGGCCGGGCCGGACGGCGCGATCGTCCTGGCGCGCGAGGACGTCGGGCGCCACAACGCCCTCGACAAACTGGTGGGCGCGCTGGCGCGGGGCGGGGCGCGCGGGCCGGGCTTCGCCCTCATGAGCAGCCGCGCCAGTTACGAGCTGGTGCAAAAGGCGGCGCGCGCCGACATCGGCCTGCTGGCGACCATCTCCGCGCCCACCGCGCTGGCCGTGCGCATGGCCGAGCAGGCCGGCATCTGCCTGGTCGGCTTCGTGCGCCAGCACGGCTGCGTCGTCTATAGCCACCCCGAGCGCCTGCTGGCGTAGGCGGCGCGGCGGGGGGCAGACCTGTTTTTTTAGAATGTGGTTGCACAGAACTAGGGCGAGAAACTGCCGATGGACCGGCAGTGCGTACCGTCAGCGAGCCATCCCAAATCCTGACGAAACTGATCTATTGCTTTGCGCATGAATTGACCCGGAGTACTCGCGCGCCCGGTTTTCCGGCTGCAGACGGATGGTCGCCTATCTGTTTCTCCAAGGGCATGTCGTCAACCGGAATCGAACGGAGCGCTTGATGTGGCCAATGGGTTTGGCAGACCTGGCGCTTGGGCCGACAACGGCCTTCAATCATCCTGGATGCAACGCGTTTCGTGACTATTCAGCCCCTATGAACGCCAGAAATTGGTTGTAAACAATTGGGATCGCGTTCATCATGCTGGTATGGCAACGAAGCCCTCCTCTCCTGACCTGACCGGACTGTCCCACGAACAGAAGGATATCCTTATTCTGACGTTGTTGGCGAGCTTGGAGGCGCTTGAATCGAAGGTCAACAAGAACAGCAGTAATTCGCGCAAGCCGTCGTCGTCAGACGGCCTTGCCAAGAGGGCCAGTTCGTTGCGCGAGTCCTCCGGCAAACCGCCCGGCGGTCAGACTGGCCGCAAGGGCACTACACTCAGACAGGCCTTGCAGGCGACCGAGCGCATTGATCACCCGCTGTCTGAACACTGCGACCGCTGTCACCCTGAATTGCCTCTGCAGGATGCGCTCGTCGGTGAACGTCGCCAAGTATTCGACGTGCCAGTCGCTGCGTTCGACGTCGTGGAACACCGCACTCTGTCGGTGCGCTGCCAGTGTGGGCAACTACACACTAGTGCCTTCCCTGCGAGCGTGACCGAGCCCGTGCAATACGGCTCAAACGTGCGGATGCTGGCGGTTCACCTCACGCAGGGGCAGATGCTGCCTATGCGCGCGCCGCCGAATTGATTCGTGACGTGTATGGCCTGGCCATTTCGCCGGGCACGCTGGTGGTATGGGTGGGCGAAGCGCGCACGGCGTTGCAAGGCACATCCGATCTGATCGCGCAGTATTTGTGCGACGCCGCGCTCGTCAACGCCGACGAATCGAGCCTGCGTGTTGCCGGCCAACTGCACTGGCTTCATATCGCCGCCAACGACACGCTCACATGGTACGGCTTGCACGCCAAGCGTGGTATGGAAGCGATCATCGCGCATGGTATTTTGCCCAATCGCTTGGGCGTATTGGTGCACGATTGCTGGGCGCCGTACTGGAAACTGGACGACGCCACACACGCTTTGTGCAATGCTCATCTGCTGCGCGAACTGCTGTACGTGAAGGAACTCACGGGGCACCAGTGGCCTCAGGCGATGACGGACTTTCTTCTAAGCTCCAATCAACTATGCTGGGCTGCTTGGCGCTCCGCAGCCCATTTCAGCGAGGCCGACATCGCCGCATTCAGGGCACTCTTTGATGCCATCGTCGGAGCCGGTGAGGCGCTGCATCCGTAGGTCGAACTTCCCATCTGGAAGGGCGGCCGCGCCAAGCAGTCGGTCGCTTGCAACCTGCTCCGGCGCTTCCGCAAATATGCCGACGCCATTCTGCTGTTCATTCGCGATCACGCCGTACCGTTCACTAACAACGTGGCTGAACGTGCAGTGCGCATGCCCAAGGTGAAACAGAAGATTTCGGGTTGCTTCCGCACAGTCGAAGGCGCCGACAATTTCTGTGTCATTCGCTCCTGCCTCGACACGCTGCGCAAGCAGGGCCACGGTATGCTGGAAGTGCTACAACGCGCCTTCGCCGGCAATCCTATCCAGCCCACTGCATAGCAATCCACCCAAGTTAGGGAAATTTTGGGCGTTTAAGTGATTTATTTTTAATATTATTAGATATGCACTTTACATCGCACTAAAATCGCGGCCGCCAGTGTGGATTTTTATTTCCACTGTCTGCCATGTCCGTTCTGACCACGTTGTTTCAAGATTTCGCCGCCCGACTATGTTCGACAGAATTTCTCCACGATGCCCGCCATGCCGATCATCCGACCGCGTTTTCGCGCTGTCGCAAGCTGCCCTTGGCGACGCTGGTCGCCATCATGTTGACGGGCATGCGCATGAGCATCCAGGTCGAACTGGACACCTTCTTCGCCCATCTTCGCCAACAAGCCCAGTTGGTCCACGAGGTGTCCGAGCAGGCGTTCGCCAGGCGCGCGCCAAGCTCTCCCTGACCGCCATTCCCCGTCTCAACGACTGGCTGATCGCGCGCGCCGAGCAGGACTGGTTCGTGCCGCGCTGGCGCGGCCTGCGCCTGGTCGCCGCCGACGCCTCGACGGTGCGCTTCGGTCTGCGGGCCAGCCATGTTAAACGCGCCGCGCTGGCCGATCAAATCCTGTTCGGCCTGTTCTTGCCGGGACCTGACCTGATGCTCGCCGCCTCCCTGCACAACGTCCACGAACGCGGCGAACGCCAGTTCCTGTTCGAACACCTCGACCGGCTTTCCCCGGACGACCTGCTGCTGCTCGACCGCGGCTATCCCTGCCGCTGGCTGGTCGCCGTGCTGAACCAGCGCGCCATCAAGTTCTGCATGCGCGTCGACAATGCCAGCGGCTTCGCCTGCGTGCGCGCGTTCATGCGCTCGGACGCGCCCGAACAGGTCGTCATGCTGCCCGCGCCGAACAATAGGGACGCGCTCGACTACGAGTGTCCGCGCAAACCGCAGCGCGTGCGCCTGGTCCGCAACGTCTCGCCCAGCGGCGAGCAGCGCGTTCTGATGACCAACCTGTTCGACGACAAGCTCTACCCGGCCGACTGCTTCGCCGAGCTTTACCATAAACGCTGGGGCATCGAGGAGGCGCTCAAACGGCTCAAGCACCGGCTCAATCTGGAGCATGTCACAGAATTGACCCAGCAGGCCGTGGCCCAGGACGTCGCCGCCAAGATCGTCTGCGACAACCTGCAAGCCCTCGTCGCCCTGACCGCCCACGCCGACGCCGATCTGCCCGATAGCAGACGCGTCAACCACGCCTACGCCCACACCGCGCTCAAGCCGCTGATGCCCGTTCTTCTGCTTGGCGCAAGGATCGGCAGAAAGGTCGGGAAATTGCTGCGGGGACTGCTCGACTTGATTGCCGGCCGGACCTATCAACATCGTGAAAACCTCTCAAAACCACGAAGCCCAGGCCGAAAACCGCACAAGGCCATGAGTCAGAAAAATTGCTGAAATGCCTTAACTTGGGTGGATTGCACTGCATAGACGCTGAACAGTCACGAATTATCTTGACGGTTGGGTCCACTTTAGTTTCTTTCCTGGGCAGGTTCATATTTTCTCAACAACGCGATAGAGTAATGTTTCCAATTTGCAACAAAGAAATTTATCTATTGACGGAAATTATTATTTTATATATATAGTATAAATTAATATTTATTAAAAATAAATTTACTGAGATTGAAGTATTTTTTCTGTTATCTTAAATTAAATATATTTGTGATTTGTTTATTGGAAATTCCATATTTTTAACTTTGCTACATAGCAGATGAAATTTTCCATGGCGACTCGCCGGTCGTTTTTTTGTGTTGAATATCTCCTATCTCGTAAAAATATTTTAATAATTCGTAATTTCAGCAGACGGAAGGTCGACCGTATTTTCGACTAACTTTATAAGGATGTAAAATGCAAGTATTAAATGCAATGGAAATTGAAGAAATTAGCGGTGCTGGCGATGGTGGCGCGGCTATTGGTGGTTTGGCTGGTGGCGTAGGTGGAGTATTATATGGCGGGGCAATTGGCGCACTCCTTGGAAGTCCACTTGGCCCCGTAGGTGCGATGGGTGGGTACGTAATTGGTCGTCAGCTTGGGGGGTATTTTGGTAGCGCTGCGGGGGGGTATGCTGGAAGTAAATTACAAGAGTTAATTAATCGCACTGGATCGGCGAAATAGTTAGGGAACCCCATTAATTCCATCATGGAAATGTTTTGATAATTTCGTGAAAATCGTTACATTGTAGGATTGGCTGAAAGTCAAACACACAATCCAGAGTGAAGGGAGTGTGGATGTTGATTGCCGTATGATGTAATGTATAATCCTAGTGGCTACTCAGTCCTTACGGGCAATGAGTTATGTTGCTTCTGCCATTGAAAATGTTAAATTTCACGAATTATGTGAAATCGAAACCATTGGAAATTTATTCTATTCCATAATAGTTAGTCCATTGATTTTTAAAATATTTTCGTAATCGTCGTGAAGTGTGAGTAGTCACTATCTTTTTAGGTATATTTTTTGAACGACATTTTAATGTTAATTATTTTTGGTTATTAAATGACGCATATAGAATTGAACCGACTTACTATATTTATTAATTTATGCTGCGTTACAACAGGAATATTGGCATATTCTTCATTTGCGTCCAGTAGTGCCATTGTCAACACCATTTTTGCAAGTTTGTTTGCGATGATTGGAGCATTTATTTCAGCAATTTATATTAGTCGTCAATTTCGCGGAACACCGCTTGAATCTGACGGGAAGGAAAAACATCAAGAAAATTCATTATTTGTAAAAATATTATTGATTATGCCGATAATTTTAATTTCAATTGAAATTTTTTCTTTGTACGTTTTACATGTTCGTCCAGGAACAGTCAGCTGGATCCATATCGCTGCTGCATGTGCTGTTGGCCAAAATGCTGAGGTCCTCCTAAAGAAGTAGCAGAATAAATTTCATTTTTACCATTCTTCATGGTGATTAATGTTTTTTCAGAAGGCGGGTTCAAATTCCAAGCGCAACACTGGGTTAATTAACAGTGTTCGTCGAATGTTGTAGCCGTGTGCTGTGCTGAGTATAGACGACGAGCGGTGATTCATATCCGAGCCTTGCTCTTGGTCGCGTATTGAGCGACAGAGCGATCGCGTCGAGTTCTTCCTGAGAGTAGATCGACAGGTCCGATCCTTTCGGCATGTACTGGCGCAGCAGGCCGTTGGTATTCTCGTTTGAGCCGCGTTGCCAAGGGCTGTGCGGGTCGGCGAAATAGATCTGGACGCCGGTACGCTCGGTGAGGATTTTGTGGCCATGCATTTCCCGGCCTTGATCGTAGGTCATGGTCTTGCGCATGGCCGCCGGCTCGCGATTGAGGACGGCCGAGAAGCTGTCGACGACCGCCTTGGTGGTGGCGTTGTCCATCTTGGCCAGCACGACGAAGCCGGTGGTTCGTTCGACCAGGGTGCCGACCGAAGATCGGTTGCTGGTCAATCCACCCAAGTTAAGGAAATTATGTGCGATTAAATCATTTATTATCAATATTATTAAATATATACTTGACATTGTATTAAAAGCGCGGCCGTCAGTGTGGATTTTTACTCCCGCTGCCTGCCATGTCCGTTCTGA